>NZ_JBEORY010000003.1:0-282695 GCF_040302665.1 Kitasatospora sp. NPDC097691
CACGCCCTCCCGGTCCGTGGTGTGGTCGTCCGCGAAACGACGGTCACCCGTCGCGTCCGGCACGTACTTCACACAGACAACGATCCTCAAGCTCATGAGCGGTTCTCCTGTCACGGGTGCACGGATGCACTGGATCCATGGCCTCAGGTCATGCCGAGGGTACTGAGTGCCAAGTCCGGTCCGGTCGCGACCCGCGCGCCGCAAGCGCCACCTGGACCGGCATACCGTGTCGGCTCTCTTCGACTGGCGTCAGAGGCTCCAGGGAGAGAATACGGCACTCAGTACCCCTGGTAAAGGAACTCAGTACCCTTCCCGGTGGCCGGGGGCCCGCGAGCCGTCCGTCTGCGCGGCGCCGCCCAGGGCGACGGCGGCCTCGCCGGTGTGGACGCGGAAGGTGAGGGACTCCTGCAGGTAGAGCCGGATCGTTTCGGCGTCGTGGGAGAGGTAGCCGACGGACACGTCCTGGCCGAGGAAGAGCTCGAAGTCGCCGCCGCGGGTGGAGAGGAGGAAGGCGCCCTCGATGGCGGGGGCCCAGATGATGTCGCCGTCGAGGAGGCGGGCGAGGTGGCTGTGGACGGGGTAGCCGTGATCGCTGGTCTCGTTGACGGCGGTGAAGGCGTCGGCGCCGAGGAGCAGGGAGTAGGGGCCGCCGACTCCGGCCAGCCGCAGCGCGGTGAGCGCCCGGCTGACCGCCTCGGGGTACTCGCGGACGTCTTCGGGGAGCCGGACCGCGGGGTTGGTGGAGGCGGCGCGGATGCCGTCGACGGCGGCGGCGCGGTAGCCCTCGAAGACGGTGCGGTCCTCGGCCAGGGCGAGGGTGCGGGCGGCGTCCTTGACGGGCTGCCAGTCGGAGTCGCGGGAGCCGCGCTCGACGTCGTCCACGGCCTCGCGGCGGACGGTGAAGGGGACGCGCAACTCGACCACCGGCTGGGCGGCGCGGGCGTGCGCCCGGACGCCGTCCATCGGCGGTTCGATGGCGGTCAGGTGGCCGGTGCCGACGGCGGCGAGGCCGGCACCCCCGGGACCGCCGAGGTCGACCACCCGGCGCCCGGCGATGTGCAGCTTGAAGGTCTGGCGGGCCTCCTCCTCGATCTCCTCCCAGGCGGAGGCGGAGACGGGGGCGAGGTCCCGGTGGAGGTTGTTCATGCGCGGGGTCCTGTTCGGGGGGTCGGTTTGAGGCTGCCGATGCCCAGCGAGCCGGGGCTTCCGCCGGCCGGCGACACGGAGGTCGGCAACCCGGCAGCGCGCGACCCGGCGGCGGGTGCGGCCGCGCCCGGCGCCGACGGCGGGGAGTCGAGCAGGTCGGCGGTCGGGACGAAGAACAGCGAGCCGGTGACGGCCGTCGAGAAGTCGAGCAGCCGGTCGGTGGTGCCGGGCGGGTTGCCGACGAACATGTTGCGCAGCATCTCCTCGGTCACCCCCGGGTCGCGCGCGTAACCGATGAAGTAGGTGCCGGACTCGCCGCCGTGCGCGAAGGAGCCGAAGGCCATGTTGAAGCGGACGATCTTCCGCTCCTCGCCGTCCGGGCCGGTGATCACGGTGAGCGCGACGTGCGAGTCCGCGGGCTTGACGTCGTCGGCGAGCTCGATGTCGGTGAGTTTGGTACGGCCGACCGCGCCCTCCTGCTCCTCGACGCTCAGCGCGTTCCACTCGTCCAGCCGGTGCAGGTACTTCTGGACGATGACGTAGCTGCCGCCGGCGAAGTCCGGGTCCTCCGCGTCGACCAGCGCGGCGCTCACGGCGGCCCGCCCCTCGGGGTTCTCGGTGCCGTCCACGAAGCCGAGCAGGTCCCGGTCGTCGAAGTACCGGAAGCCCTGGACGGAGTCGACCACGGTGGCCGCCCCGGCGAGCCGGTCGATGAGCTGCCCGGCCAGCTCGAAGCAGAGGTCCATCCGCTCGGCCCGCAGGTGCAGCAGCAGGTCGCCCGGCGTGGCCGGGGCCCGGTGACGGGCGCCGGCGACCTCCCGGAAGGGGTGCAGGGCGGTCGGCCGGGGGCCGTCGAAGAGGCGGTCCCAGAGCTCGGAGCCGATGCCGGTGACGCAGGTGAGGCCGCCCTCGGGGGCCCGGAAGCCGACCGAGCGGCGCAGCCCGGCGAGGTCGGGCAGCAGTTCCCGGACGGCGTCCTCGCCCCCGGGTTCGACGGTGAGCACCAGGAAGATCGCCGCGCCGGTCAGCGGGGAGAGCACGGCCTGCGGTTCGGGCTGCATGACGTGGCCCCCCTCAGGACACCGGGTGCGGGCGGGGGGCGGAGGAGCAGACCGAACGGACCGGCATTGATCTGATCATGGGAATGATTACATCGCATAGCGGACAATTCGGCGCGACCGGCACGCATCCGAAGGACCCCGCCGGGCAGGCGGGGTGCCGGCACACGCCGAGGGGCGGGTGCGCCTCGTCGCGCACCCGCCCCTTCCGGCCCCGGCGGTTCAAAGGGTGGGTGGTTCCGCAGTGGTTCACACCCACTGTGGTTCACACCCGCGGTGGTTCAGACCCGCAGCGCCGCCAGCTGCTGCTCGAACGGCACCACCTGCCCGGGCACCGCCGGCGCCGCCGGGCCGCGGCCGGACAGCAGGGCCGCCAGCTCGCCCGCCGCGCGGTCGATCCGGCGCGGCAGCCCGTCGGTGAGCCCGTCCCCGGAGCCGCCCCAGTCGTCGGTGGCCGCGTAGACGGAGGTCGGCACCACCACCGCGCGCAGGTAGCCGAACAGCGGGCGGACGGCGTGCTCCAGGGCGAGCGAGTGCCGCGGCGTGCCACCGGTCGCGGCGATCAGCACCGGCTTGCCGGTGAGCGCGTCGTGGTCGATCACGTCGAAGAAGGACTTGAACAGCCCGCTGTAGGAGGCCGTGAAGATCGGCGTCACCGCGATCAGCCCGTCCGCCTCCGTGACCGCCTCGATCGCCCCGCGCAGCGCGGCGCCGGGGAAGCCGGTCACGAAGTTGTTCGCGATCTCCACGGCGAGGTCCCGCAGTTCGACGACGGTGACGTCCACCTGCCGACCGTCGGCGCCGAGCTGCCGCACGGTCGAGTCGGCGAGCCGGTCCGCCAGCAGGCGGGTCGAGGACGGCTTGCTCAGCCCGGCGCTCACCACCACCAGCTTGTACGCGGTCACTGGGACACCTCGGCCTTCTCGTTCTCGACGGTCGTCTCGGCGGTCTGCTCGGCGGCCTTCCGGTCGCGGTCCGCGACCAGGGCGACGTGGGTCGGCCCGTCCGGCACCCCGGCCGGGCGGCCCTTGGCGAACTCCTCGCGCAGCACCGGCACGACCTCCTCGCCGAGCAGGTCCAGCTGCTCCAGCACGGTCTTCAGCGGCAGGCCGGCGTGGTCCATCAGGAACAGCTGGCGCTGGTAGTCGCCGAAGGTCTCGCGGAAGGTCAGCGTCTTCTCGATGACCTCCTGCGGGCTGCCGACGGTCAGCGGCGTCTGCTCGGTGAACTCCTCCAGCGAGGGCCCGTGCCCGTACACCGGCGCGTTGTCGAAGTACGGACGGAACTCGCGCACCGCGTCCTGGGAGTTCTTCCGCATGAACACCTGCCCGCCGAGGCCGACGATCGCCTGCTCGGGCGTGCCGTGGCCGTAGTGGGCGTAGCGCTCGCGGTAGAGGTTGACCAGCTTCCGGAAGTGCTCCTTGGGCCAGAAGATGTTGTTCGCGAAGAAGCCGTCCCCGTAGTAGGCGGCCTGCTCGGCGATCTCGGGGCTGCGGATCGAGCCGTGCCAGACGAACGGCGGGACGTCGTCCAGCGGGCGCGGGGTGGAGGTGAAGCCCTGCAGCGGGGTGCGGAAGCGGCCGCTCCAGTCCACGACCTCCTCGCGCCACAGCTCGTGCAGCAGCGCGTAGTTCTCTATCGCGAGCGGGATGCCCTGGCGGATGTCCTTGCCGAACCACGGGTAGACCGGGCCGGTGTTGCCGCGGCCCATCATGACGTCCACCCGGCCCTCGGCCAGGTGCTGGAGCATCGCGAAGTCCTCCGCGATCTTCACCGGGTCGTTGGTGGTGATCAGGGTCGTCGAGGTGGAGAGGATGATGCGGTCGGTCTGCGCGGCGATGTAGCCGAGCATGGTCGTCGGGGAGGACGGGACGAACGGCGGGTTGTGGTGCTCGCCGGTCGCGAAGACGTCCAGGCCGACCTCCTCGGCCTTGCGCGCGATCGCCACCATGGCCTTGATCCGCTCGTGCTCGCTCGGGGTACGGCCGGTGGTGGGGTCGGTCGTCACGTCGCCGACGGAGAAGATTCCGAACTGCATGCTGCTCACCGCTCTCCGGAGGAGGTCGTTCAACTTTCAACCACCTTAGCACGCGGGTGGGCCCGGCTATTCCCGCCCACAATGGAAAGGAGGCGGGGCGTCGACGGTCGGTGGGGTTCCGGAAAGGGCGGCGGACGATGGCGCCGTACATCGCGGTGAGCGCGCTGAGCCACGACGGCCTGGTGCGGGAGCACAACGAGGACAGCCTCGCAATCGGCCCGTGGACCCTCTGTGCCACCGTGACCAGCAACCCGCAGACCCTGCTCTTCCCGCTCGGCCCGCCCTGTGTGGTCGCGGTGGCCGACGGCCTCGGCGGCCACCCCGGCGGCGAGGTGGCCAGCGCCCTGGTCGCCCGCCTCCTCGCCGCCCACGGGGACGCCCTGGACGGCGAGGAGGCCGTCCGGGAGGAACTGCAGGAGTGCAACCGGGCCGTCTACGCGGCCGCCGCCGGAGAGCCGGAGCTGGCCGCGATGGGCACCACCGTCGCCGGGCTGGTGCTGCTGCCCGAGCAGGCGGTGGTCTTCAACGTCGGCGACAGCCGGGTCTACCGGATCGACGGGGACGGGCTGCGCCGGGTGAGCATCGACGACAGCCCCCCGCTGCCGCCCGGACGCCGCACCACCTCGATGGTCACCCAGACCCTGGGCGGCTCGCTCGGGCTCACCTTCGTCGAACCGCACGTCCGGGTCGCCCCGCTGGCACCCGGCGACCGGTACCTGGTGTGCAGCGACGGGCTGACCGACCCGGTGCCCGAGGAGGAACTGGCCGACCTGCTGGCCCGCTCCTACGAAGGGGCCGAACGGTCCGACGGCAAGGCCGCGTTCGAACTCTGGAAGGCGGCGATCGAGGCCGGCGGGCCGGACAACATCACCCTGGCGCTGGTGCGGGTCGGCGGGTAGCCGCGACTCCCTGCGGAACGGACCCGACGGACCCCGCGGACGGACCCGACGGGCTCTGCGGAACGGACCCGACGGGGCCCTGCGGAACGGACCCGACGGGGCCCTGCGGAACGGACCCGCCCCGACGGGGCGCCGAAGCGCTCCGCCGGGGCGGTCACCTGTCCGTTCGCCGTGCTCGGCTCAGAGTTCGCTCGTGACGGTCACCCCGCTGAAGCCCTGCTGGGCGTAGAGGCTGAAGTAGACGTAGCCGCTCGGCGGGTTCGTCACGGTCAGCGTCTCGGAGTTGTCCGGGCCCGCCGACCGCGTGGCGTACGTGCCGGTGTACGCCCAGCTCGCCGGGTTGTAGTAGAGGTCGCCGTTGCCGGTGCCGCCACTGGTGGTGATCTTCACCTGCTTGGTGCCGGCCGGCACCAGGAGGTAGAAGTGCGCGTAGTTGCCCGTGGTGGCGGCGACGTTGCTGCGGGCGCAGTTCGCGTCCAGGGCCCGGGGGTCGGCCGCGGCGCACTCCGGCAGCTGCGGGACGGTCGGGGTGGTCCCGCAGGCGCCGTTCGCGCACGCGGTCAGCCAGCTGTCGAAGCCGGCGTCGTAGCGGGTGCCGATGGTGGTCTTCAGCAGGGTGCGGGCGCCGGCCCAGTCCCCCACCCGGTACTTGGCGAGGACCGCGTCCATGTCGGAGCGGTGCTGCTCCAGCATGTAGCGCACGGCCAGGTACCCCCAGCGGTAGACCCGGTCCTGGTCACCGTAGGCGGTGTCGAAGAGGTCGCTCAGCTTGTAGGTGTGGCGGGCGGCCGCCGCGATCGCGGCGTCGTTGCTCACCTTCCGGTACGAGTAGGAGACGTACTCGGCGAAGCCCTCGACCCACCAGACGGTCGGGGTGGTCATGCCGGCGTTGAAGTCGCCGTACATGTCGAACCGGCCGTCGAGGTAGTGGGTGTACTCGTGGTTGAGGTTCCAGATCTGGAAGGACGGGCGGGCCCACTCGGCCTCGTAGCAGAGGAAGCGCGGCTGGTTGCCCGCCTTCGCCGGGTCGCCCTCCAGGTACATGCCGCCGTTGTTGGTGTCGATGCCGTAGATGGCGGCGGCCAGCACCTGGTAGTCGAGCGAGGAGTGGAAGACCACGACCTCGATCGTGGTGTTCCCGTCGTCCTTGACCGGGCCGTTGTCCTTGACCACCGAGTGGAAGTAGGCGTCCTGGCCGTTCAGGCTGGTGCAGGCGGTGTCCAGCTGGGTGGCGTCCAGCGCCTGGGCGATCAGCTTGATGCTCGGGCTGCAGGTGTGGTTCACCGTCAGCACGCCGGACTTCAGCTGGTCGGAGGCGTTGCAGGTGCCGTAGTACGAGCAGTTGCCCGCGTCGTAGTAGCCGACCGCCTCGGCGACCGCGGCCCACTGGAACACGGTGCGGCCGTTCGGCGCCGACGAGGCGGCCAGCGCCTTGGCGAGCGGACGGACCTTGGCCTGGAGCGCCGTGTCCTTCAGGAAGCGGCCCAGCTCCTTGGTGGCGTTGTAGGTCAGCACGCCGAAGTCGCCGCCGAGCAGGTCGTTGTTGCGGCCGGCGAAGGCGGCGAGGGCGTCCAGGACGCTCGGGTCGGCCTCGACGGCCGCGTCGAAGCCGGCCACCTGGTGGCCGCGGAACAGCACGGTGAACACCGGGTTCACCGACCAGGCCATGCCGGCCGGGTTCCAGGTGGCGCTGGTGTAGTCGGTCAACAGCCGCTTGACCACCGGGAGGTAGCGGATGTTCTCCTGCGCGCTGTCGATCAGGGTGACGGCCTCGCCCAGGATGGGCGCGTTGCCGGCGGCGACATCACGCGAGTGCGCGCTGCCGAAGAACGCGTCCAGCGCGGAGCGGATCGCCGTCTGCAGGGCGGTGCCGTAGGTGCCGACGTCACCCGGGTGGTACCACTGCGCGAAGTAGCCGGCGCGCAGGAAGAGCACCAACTGCTCGACGGAGGTGGTGTTGTCGCCCGGGTAGCTGCCCGCCGCGTCGCGCAGCGCGTACGCCACCGTGGTCATCTGCTCCTCGCGGAACGCGCCGCGCGCGTCGCCGCCGGTGAGCTGGAAGAGGCTGTTGATGCACTGGATGTCGGCGGCCTTGATGTGCTGGACCAGGTCGCTTCCGGTCCGGCCGGTGAAGTCGCCGGTGTTGCAGGCCTGTTCGGCCGCCGCGCCGAGACGGAAGGTCTTGGCGTTCGGGGTGGCGGCCTTCACCTCGGCCGGCCGGGTGTCCAGCGGCAGTGGGGAGCGCTGGTCGACGGTGGCGAACTGCCGCTCTCCGTCGGCGCGTTCGGGCGTTCCGGTGGCGGGCTGCGGGGCCGCACCGGTGGGGGCAGCGGGCGCGCCGCCGGGAGCGGTGGGCGCCGCGGCGGGCGCCGCCTGGCTCTGCGGCGCGAACAGGCCGACCGCCAGGAAGAGCGACAGGAGGAGCGTCAACAATCGTGCCAACTGCGGGAGTCGCAGCAGCCGTGCGGGACTCACGTGAGGGCCTCCGGGCCGTCGTCGGCCGCGATTGGGGCGCGGCCGGTGGGGGATTCGAGGACCGTTGGCGGCGGCGCCGCGTGGGGGCGGCTCCGCCGGAAACCGGTGGGGAGTGTGACATGTACCATGGCACACATCACATAACCTTGGGAACCCTGGCCGCTGTGCGCAGTTTGCGGGGAAAACGCGCGGAGGCCGTGGTGACGGTTCGCCACCACGGCCTCCGGGCCGGTCAGTTGCCGGATCGTTCGCTTCGCCCGGTCGTTCGCATCGCCCGGCCGTTCGCTTCGCCGGCCGTTCGCTCGTCAGCCGTTCGCTCGTCGGGCCGCGAGCCCGATGGGCGCTACTTGCGGAGCAGCAGGATCACGCCCGCCGTCGCGAGGCCGACCACCACGGCGGCCGCGCCGTACGCCAGGCGGTGCGCCCGCACCACGGGCAGGAAGCGGTCCACCGCGTAACGGCCCGGACCGGTCAGTGCGAGCGCGGCGGCGCCGGCCGTCAGCAGCAGTTCGTACTCGTTGCCCTTCGGGGCGAAGAAGCCGCCGCCCCAGGTGACGGCGATCGCGTTGACCATCGTGCCGACGATCGCGGCGCCCGCCAGCGGGGTCAACAGGCCGACGGCGAGGGCGAGTCCGCCCAGCGTCTCGGTGAGGCCGGCCACCACGGCCATGGCGTCGCCGGCCGGGTAGCCGCTTGCGGTGAAGAACTGACCGGTGCCGTCGATCCCGCCGCCGCCGAACCAGCCGAACAGTTTCTGACTGCCGTGCGCGGCCATGGTCAGGCCGAGGACCAGGCGCAGGAGCAGGAGTCCGGCGTCATAGGCGTGCGGGGAGGTCGTCGCGGGGCCGGAGGTCTCCGGGGCCCGGCTGACGGTGGGCTTGGTGGCGGCGGTCGTGCTCGGGCTGCTGCTCGGCATGCGCGTCTCCATCGATCGAGGGTCGGTCGGCGCCGGCCGGGGCCGGCGTGAGCGGGATGTGGTGAGGCGGCGGGCGGGGGTCGTCACCCCGGCGCCATTGTTCAAATTTGAACCGGCCGCTCCACGACCGTACCTTGGAGTTCGAATTTGAACAACTGACGGTCCGTGGGCGACTCGCGGCCCCCGCCCGGACCGGGGCAGGGTGGAGACATGGCTCAACTCAGGCAACACCGGCGGGCCGCGCGCACCGGCACCCCGTACGCCGAGGCCCTGGCCGCCTTCGACGAACGCGTCCGGCTGATCACCCCCGACCAGTGGGACTCCCCCACCCCGTGCACCGACTGGTCCGTCCGCGACCTGGTCAACCACCTCGTCGGCGAACAGCTCTGGGTGCCCGAGCTGCTGATGGGCGCCACCATCGGCGAGGTCGGCGGCCGGTTCGACGGCGACGTGCTCGGCGGCGACCCGGCTGCCGCCTGGACGGACGCCGCCGAAGCCGCCCGACAGGCCTTCGACGTCCCCGGCGCCGCCGAGCTGACCGTCCACCTCTCCTTCGGGGACGTCACCGGGCAGTACTACCTGGACCAGCTCACCACCGACCTGGTCATCCACACCTGGGACCTCTCCGAGGGCATCGGCCGGCTCACCCGGCTCCCCGCCGAGCTCGTCGACTTCGCGCTCGGCGAGATCACCGGCTACGGCGACCTCTCCGGCAGCGGAGTGTTCGACCCGCCGGTGCCGGTGGCCGAGGACGCGAGCCCGCAGACCCGGCTGCTCGCCCTCACCGGGCGGCGGGACGGCGGACCGTCGGGCACCGGCGACCAGGGGTGAGCCGGGCGGGTGCACGGCGGTGACGGGAGCGGAGGCGGCCGGGACGGAAGTCACCGAGGGCGGAGGAGTCCGGCACGGACGGTGACGGGAAGCGGAGGGTGACCGGGGCTCACCCGGCCCTGTGGCCCGGCGCCGGATACTGGAAGGAACGGGGGCCAGTTTCCGTGCGAGAGGCGGGCGCGCCATGAGCCGCAGGCCGGACATCCTCGGCGAGTTCACCGCCGACCACCGGGCCGTCACCGAACTGCTCGACGCGGTCGAGGCCGCCCCGGCGGGCAGCACCGAACGCGGCGACCTGGTGACCCGGCTGACCGACCTGCTGTTCGCCCACTGCGCCGCCGAGGAGGAACACCTCTTCCCGGTCGTCCAGCACGACGTGCCGGACGGCGGGGCGCTGGTGTTCAGCAGCATCCACGACCACCTGGCGATCGGGCAGTACCTCGCCGACCTGCAGGCGCTCCGCCCCGCCGACCCGGCCTTCGACACCCTGCTGCGCGGCCTCGCCGACACCCTGCGGCGGCACCTGAGCGGCGAGGAGAACCAGCTCTTCCCCGCCGCCCGCAAGGCCCTGCCCGCCGCCTCCCGCGCCGCACTCGGCGACCGGCTGCGCGCGGAGCGCGAGGCGCTCGGAGCGGCCGACTGATCAGCGCGCCCGACCGATGGCGCGCCCGACCGATCAGCTCTTCGGGCTGATCACCGCGAACCGCGCGCCCTCGTGGTCCTGCAGCCGGGCCACCCGCCCGTACGGGGAGTCGAAGGCCGGGCCGAGCGGCGCGCCGCCCAGCTCGACCGCCCGCTCCAGCGCCCGGTCGGTGTCCGGGACGGCGAAGGACACCTCCCAGTGCGGCGGCATCCCCGCCGGGCCGCTCGCCTGCTCCCTGGCCAGCGCCGCGACGCTGTTCCCCTCGGCGCGCAGCACCACCCGGTCGTGCTCCCAGCGCACGTCGAAACGCTCCGGATCGCGGCCGTCCCAGCGGAACACCTCGCCGTAGAACAGCGCCGCCGCGAACGGATCCGGGGTGCGCAGCTCGATCCAGACCGGCGCGCCGGGCAGTTCCAGCTTCCGGGCCCGGCCCAGCAAGCCCTCCCAGATGCCGAACACCGCGCCCGCCGGGTCCGCCGCGAAGGCCACCCGCCCGGAGTCGAAGGCCAGCGGGCCGATCGCCAGCGTCGCGCCGCGCTCACGCACCGCGTCGGCGGCCGCGTCGGCGCTCTCCGTCCCGAAGTAGCTGGTCCAGGCGAGCGGGATCGCCCCGACGCCCGCGACGCCGAGCCCGGCCACCGCCTCCCCGCCGACCACCGCGTGCACGTACGGCCCGAAGTGGTCCGGGCCGGTCTCGAACTCCCACCCGAGCAGCGGCCCGTAGAACGCCTTGGCCGCCTCCAGGTCCCGGGCCATCAGGCTCACCCAGCACGGAACGGCCGCCACGCAGCGCACCCTGGCGGTCTCACCGCTGCCCATCGCGGACCTCCTCGCCCACCCGGCCGCCGGGCCCCTCCCGACGCCACGGCCCGCCGGCCGCCCGGAACGCCCACAGCCTAGGCCGAGGGGCGTACCACCCCCGGGAAGGCATGGCCGGGGTCAGCGCACCCAGTTCTTCAGCGGCTCGGTGTCCAGCGAGATGCCCACCGGGTCGGGAAGCGGCACGCTCTTGCCGAAGGGAACGATCCGGACGCTCTCGTAGCGAACGCCGTCGGGCTGGCTGTGCACGACGACCTCCGCGGAGTCCCGGTCGATCAGCAGGTAGACGGGGATGCCGGTCTCAGCGTAGGCACGGGGCTTCTCGACACGGTCCCTACGGTCGGTGTCGGAGTCGTACGAAGTGACTTCGACGACCATCAGCACGCCTCCGGTCGTGGCCCAATCCCCACACCCCACGAAGGCGTCCGCATCGGCGAGCGTGCCGTCCGGGCGGGCGAAACCGCCCCGGTAACCCTGGATCCTGAGTCCCTGGTCATGCAGGTAGAGCTCCGGCCTGGCCTGGATGCAGATCCGAAGGAGCCACTGGACGATGCGGCCGTGGTCGCCATCCGGCACGGGCTTGACCCCCAGCTTCCCGTTGATGAACTCCGGCCGGATGCCCTCGGCAGTCCGGGCCAGATGGCGGGAGAACTCCTCGAACTCCCCGGGCAGCATCTGCGGGCGGTCGGAGATCGCGGTCACGGGCCTTCCTCCTTCGCCTGGGCGCCCCCTCGAAGAACGAGCACACCGGCACGTGGTTACGGGCTACCTGGCTTCCGACGATAGTGCCCGCCTCCCGGCCGGGGTGGTCGTCATGCGTTGCGAGCGGTCCCGCGGACGAGCCGGGAGCACCATCCGGGCCCCACCGCCGGAGCCGGGACCCCAGAGGTGTGACGCAGGTCACATCGGGGGCGGAAATTCCGGGGACAGATTCCCCGTTTCCGAGTACGTTGGCAAAAGCGGGGAGAACTTCCCCGGTATCCTCAAGGAGCAGTCGTCGTGACCACCGCCGCCACCGAGTCGGTCCGTCCCGCCGGGAGCACCCGTACGCCGAGGTTGCGTGCGGATGCGAGCCGGAACCGGGAGCGGATCGTGCTGGCGGCCCGGGACGCGTTCGTCGAGCACGGTGCGGATGCACCGCTGGACGAGATCGCGAAGCGGGCAGGGGTCGGCAACGCCACCCTCTACCGGAACTTTCCGGACCGGATGGCGCTGATCCAGGAGGTGGCGCTGCTCGTCAAGAACCGCATCCTGGCCCTCGCCGAGACGGCGACGGCGGAGGCGGACTCCCCTGACGGCGACGGCCCGTTCGACGCTCTGCAGCGGTTCGCGCACGCGACCGTCGCGGAGAAGGTCGGCGGTCTCTGCACGTTGTTCAGCAGCCATGTCGACCCGTTCGACCCGGAGCTGACCGAGATCCGGGAGCGCCTGCAGTCCGCCGTGGGCGGGCTGATGGAGCGCGCCCGGGCCGCGGGTGAGCTGCGGCCGGACGTCGAGCACGGCGACCTGTTCATCGCGATGAGCCAGCTGACCCGACCCCTGCCGAACACCTCGTGCCGGGCGCACGACGAGTTCGTCCACCGGCACCTGCAGATCTTCCTGGACGGTCTGCGCACGCCGGTCCGTTCGACGCTGCCCGGCCGGGCCGCGACCTTCGAGGACTTCCAGCCCCGCAACTGACCGAAGCACCACACCTGACCCGACCGGCACACCTGATCCACACCTGACCCGTCCGGTGGCACCGGGCGCCCGCACTGCTGAGCGGCGCCGCCCCGGCACGCCCCCGCACGCCCGCTGAGCACCGTTCACCGTACGGCAACCTGCCGTTCCCGTACGGCAACCTGCCGTTCCCGTACGGCAGTTGACCATGCACGCACACCACGCACCGTGAAGCGAGTACCCCCATGTCTCAAACCGACGCCCGACCGGCGACGCTGCCCGATCCCCGGCGCTGGAAGGCGCTGATATTCATCGGCCTCGCCCAGCTGATGGTCGTCCTCGACGCGACCATCGTGAACATCGCCCTGCCGTCCGCACAGCGCGACCTGGGCATCACCGACGGCAACCGCCAGTGGGTGATCACCGCCTACGCGCTGGCCTTCGGCGGCCTGCTGCTGTTCGGCGGCCGGATCTCGGACCTCTGGGGCCGCAAGCGGACGTTCATCGTCGGCCTGACCGGCTTCGCCCTCGCCTCCGCGCTCGGCGGCGCCGCGGTCAACACCTCGATGCTGCTCGGCGCCCGCGCCCTGCAGGGCGTGTTCGGCGCACTGCTCGCCCCCGCCGCACTGTCGCTGCTCGCGGTGACCTTCACCGAGGCCAAGGAGCGCGCCAAGGCGTTCGGCATCTACGGTGCGATCGCCGGTGGCGGTGGCGCCATCGGTCTGATCCTCGGCGGCCTGCTGACCGAGTACATGAACTGGCGCTGGACCTTCTTCGTCAACATCCCGTTCGCCATCGTGGCCGCCGCCGGCGCCGTCATGGTGATCCGCGAGCCCGCCGAGGGCCGCAACCGCAACAAGCTGGACGTCCCCGGCGTGCTGCTGGTGACCACCGGCCTGGTCTCCCTGGTCTACGGCTTCACCCGGGCCGAGTCCGACGGCTGGTCGTCCGGCAGCACCCTCGGGCTGTTCGCCGCGGCCGCCGTGCTGCTGTTCGCCTTCGTGATGGTGGAGCTCAAGGTCAAGGCCCCGCTGCTGCCGCTGCGCGTGGTGCTGGACCGCAACCGCGGCGGGGTGTACCTGTCGCTGGGCATGGCCGTGATCGGCATGTTCGGTCTGTTCCTCTTCCTGACCTACTACCTGCAGATCGTGCTCGGCTACAGCCCGGTGCTGACCGGCGTGGCCTTCCTGCCGATGGTGGCGGGCATGATCACCGGCTCGACCCAGATCGGCGCCCGACTGATGACCCGGGTCCCGGCGCGCTACCTGATGGCGCCCGGCTTCCTGGTCGCCTCGATCGGCATGTTCCTGCTGACCCACATCGACCTGGACACCTCCTACCCGGCGCTGATCCTGCCCGGCCTGGTCCTGATGGGCCTCGGCATGGGTACCGCGTTCATGCCGGCCATGAGCCTCGCCACGCACGGCGTCCAGCCGCGCGACGCCGGCGTGGCCTCGGCGATGGTCAACACCTCGCAGCAGGTCGGCGGCGCCATCGGCACCGCGCTGCTGAACACCATCGCGGCCAGCGCGACCACGAGCTGGCTGGCCTCGCACGCCACCGCCGCGGCCGCCTCCTCCCCGGAGGCCGCCAAGGCGCTGCAGTTCGGCGGCATGGTGCACGGCTTCTCGACCGCGATCTGGGTGTCCTTCGGGATCCTGGTGGGCGCCGCCACCGTCGCCTTCACCTTCATCAACGCCGGCCGTCCCGGCGCGGCGTCGGGTGCGGGCGCCGGTGCGGACGTCGCGAAGAACGACGAGGTGCCGGTGCTGGTGCACTGACGCCCAGGGGTTGCTCGGGTGCGTACGCGGCCCGTCCGGTGTCTCACGACGCCGGGCGGGCCGCTCGCCGTTTGCGGGCCGCTCACCGTTCCGGGCCGCCCACCGTTCCGGGCCGGAGCCGCCGACGCCGCGCACCGCACTGTCGAGGCCCGGGACGACGGGAGACACCCCCCGGCTAGAAGTGGGGATCACTCCCCGATTAGGGTGTGGTCCAGCGAGAATCGGGGACACCTCCCCGTTTCCTTCGGACCGAGGTGCGTGCACATGACCCGGAATCAGAGCCCAGGGCGGGGACGGCGGGCCGCCGACTGGGCGGACGGCCGGCTGGGGATCCACTCCCTCGCCAGGACGAACCTGCGGAAGATCTTCCCGGACCACTGGTCCTTCATGCTGGGCGAGATCTGCCTCTACACGTTCGTCATCATCATCCTGACCGGCGTCTACCTGACGCTGTTCTTCAAACCCTCGATGGGCGAGGTCGTCTACGACGGCTCGTACGCGCCGCTCAAGGGCATCGCGATGTCGGAGGCCTACGCCTCCACCGTGGACATCAGCTTCGAGGTGCGCGGCGGGCTGCTGATCCGGCAGATCCACCACTGGGCGGCGATCGTCTTCGTCGCGGCCATGTTCGTGCACATGATGCGGGTGTTCTTCACCGGCGCCTTCCGCAAGCCGCGCGAGGTCAACTGGGTCTTCGGTTTCCTGCTGCTCTTCCTCGGCATGCTGGACGGCTTCTTCGGCTACTCACTGCCGGACGACCTGCTCTCCGGCACCGGCATCAGGTTCATCGAGGGCGTAGTGCTGGCCGTGCCGCTGGTCGGCACGTACATCCAGATGTTCCTGTTCGGCGGGGAGTTCCCGGGGCACGACATCGTGCCGCGGTTCTTCAGCATCCACGTGCTGCTGATCCCCGGCATCATGCTGGGGCTCCTGGTGGCGCACCTGATCCTGGTCTTCCACCACAAGCACACCCAGTGGGCCGGTCCCGGGCGGACCGAGAAGAACGTCGTCGGGATGCCGCTGATGCCGGTCTACCTGGCCAAGGCCGGCGGGTTCTTCTTCCTGGTCTTCGGCATCGTCGCGCTGATGTCGGCGGTCGCGACCGTCAACCCGATCTGGGCGTACGGGCCCTACCGGCCCGACCAGGTCTCCACCGACGCCCAGCCGGACTGGTACATGGGCTTCGCCGAGGGCCTGATCCGCGTGATGCCGGGGTGGGAGATCGGCCTGTGGGGGCACACCCTCAACCTCGGGGTGCTGATCCCGTTCCTGCTGTTCCCGGTGATCCTCTTCGCCATCGCGGCCTACCCGTTCGTCGAGGGCTGGGTGACCGACGACGAGCGGGAGCACCACCTGCTCGACCGGCCGCGCAACGCGCCCGTCCGCACCGCGCTCGGCGCCGCCTGGATCAGCCTCTACCTGGTGATGCTCGCGGGCGGCGGCAACGACCTCATCGCCACCCACCTGCACCTGTCCCTGAACACCATCACCTACGCCGTCCGGGCCGGCGCCTTCGTCGTCCCGGTGGCCGTCTTCCTCGTCACCAAGCGCTGGTGCCTCGGCCTGCAGCGCCGCGACCGCGACACGGTGCTGCACGGACGCGAGACCGGAGTGATCAAGCGGCTGCCGCACGGCGAGTTCACCGAGGTGCACGCCGGGCTCACGCCGGCCGAACTCCACCGGCTCACGGCACACGAACAGCCCCGCCCCCTCGAACTGCCCGCCCCGGTGGACGAGAATGGAGTGGCCCACCCGGCGGGAGCGCTCACCCGCACCCGAGCGAGGCTGTCCCGCGGATTCCACGGCGAGCACGCGCAGATCCCCAAGCCCACCGTCGAGGAGTACCGCGCGATCGCCGAGGGCCACGGGCACTGACCCGCCCCCGACGCCAGAGGGAGGACATCGTGCACGACCGAACCGACCGGCTCGCCGACAGCAGATACCTCCTGCTGACCACCTTCGACGAGGACGGCAGCCGGATCGAGTCCCAGCTCTGGGTGGTGCAGGACGGCACCGCGCTCGGGGTCTGGACCCCCGCCCACTCGGGCGAGGCCGAACGGATCCGCCGCCACCCCCGGGTGCTGATCGGCCCCTGCGACGGCCACGGACGCCCGACCGGCCGGCCCGTCCCGGCCCGCGCCCGGCTCTGCGACGCAGACGCGACCGCGCGCTACCGCACCTCGCTGATCAACAAGTACGGCCTGACGGCACTGATCGCGCTGGCCCGCAGCCGGTTCCGGGTCGGACTGGACGGGACGGTCGGGATCCGGATCACCCCGAACGAGCTGGAGCGGCGGCTGGTCGGGCCGGAGTGGCGGCCGCCGGGCACGTACTGCGTCAACTGAGGCTGCCGACAGGGCCGTTGAGCCCCCGTTGGGCCCGCATGACGAGCCGGCCGGGTGCCGGGGCCCGGCACCCGGGTCCCGGCACCCGGCGTTCCCGGGCAGCCCCCGACCCGACGCGCGGCACCCGCACCCCAGGCCCGACGGCGCGGGTACAGCACCGCAGGCCCGACGGGACGGGCCCGGCGATCCGGGCCCGGCGCCGCTCAGCTCCCGTCGTCCGGCGCCCGCGCCAGGTCCTCGGCCTCGCAGGCCTCCCGGCCGGTCCCGGCGTGGACGACCTTGACCACCCGCTCCGGGCCGCCGGGCACGACCTGCTGCTCGTGCCCGCAGCGCGGGCAGATCAGCGGGATGCGCGTGCGGGCCGGTTCGGGCGCGGCGCCGCCGCCGTCAGGGCGCGGGGTGGTCACGACAGCGGGTGGGTCGGGACCGGGCTGACCTCCTGGATCTCGCCGTGGGCCTTGGTGAGCAGCTGGGAGGCGAGGTCGTTGAGGGCGCGGGCCCCCGCGACCTCCTCGCCGACCCGCAGCTGTTCCGGGTCGGAGGGGTGGCGGCTGCTGTAGCCGTGGGCGCGCAGTTCACTCCCGTCGCCGAGCCGGAGCAGGGCGGCGGCGCTGGTGCGCGGACCGTCCTCACGGAACTCCATCTCGATGTGCCAACCGACCAGAGTCTGCATGGCGGATCACCTCCATCGGTTACTCCTCCAGAGTGCGCCGCACCCACCGTTAGCACCAGGCAAGCCGGGCCGGGCCCCAGGCCGGGGGTGAGTTGAACGCGTTCAAGTCGGCGGCGTAGAGTCGGCCGCGAAGCTCATTTGAACACGTTCAAGGAGGGGTGTGTCCGCCATGGGAAGGGGCACCACCGAACTGGTGGACCTCCTGGTCCTGCTCGGCATGGGCGCCGTCGTCCCGCTCGGCCTCGGCCTGATCGACGAACCCGGGCTCGCCCGGATCCGCCGGCTCTGGCCGCTCGCCGCCGTGCCCGGCGCGCTCTCGCTCTGGCTGCCGCGCGGCGCCCTCGCCACCGGCCCCGCCGTCGTCTACGCGCTGGGCGCCCTGGTCATCGCCCTGCACGCGCCGCTGCGACTGGCCCGCACCCGCTCGCTCGCGCCCGCCGAGATCGCGGTCCTCACCGCCCTCACCGCGCCCTCGGTGGCCGGGGTCGCCCTCGTCGCCGAACGCTCGGGCTACCCGCTGTTCGGCTTCGAGCCGCACATCCTGGCGCTGACCGTCCCGCACTTCCACTTCGCCGGGTTCACCGCCGCCCTGGTCGCCGGGCTGGTCTGCCGGGCCGTCGACCCGGCCTCCACCGCGGCCCGCTGCGCGGCGCTCAGCGTGCCGGCGGGCACCCTGCTGGTGCTGGCCGGCTACTTCCTCGGCAACTGGTGGCAGTTCGCCGGCGCCCTCGTCCTGACCACCGGGATGTGGCTGGTCGGCCTGGTCACCTGGCGCGAGCTGCGCCCCCGGGCCGGCGACGCGGCCACCGCCCGACTTTTCGCCGTCTCCTCGGCCGTCCTCGCGCTCACGATGGTGCTCGCCCTCTGGTGGGCGCTCGGCCGGGCCGCCGGACTCCCCCACCCCACCCTGGCCTGGATGGCCGCCACCCACGGCGTCGGCAACGCGCTCGGCTTCGCCCTCTGCGCGCTCCTCGCCTGGCGCCGGCTCGACACCTCGGAGGCCCACCGATGACCGACCTCAGCTACCCGGAGCAGGGCGCCAGCGCCACCGGCGCACTGCCGGACGGCTACAACCACCTGCGGCACCGGGCGCGGATCGGCCAGGGCCGCGCCGCACTGGAGGTCGCCGGAGCCGCCCTGCTCGGCTGGCGGATGCACCGGCTGGCGGGCGTACGGATCGACGCCGAGGCGGAACAGGCGGCGCCGGGCGTCGCCGTCCAGTGCGCGATCGGCGTCGGCCCGCTGCGCGCCGGGGCCCCGAACCGGGTGCTCGCCGCCGTCGACGGCCCGGACCGCTACGGCTTCACCTACGGGACGCGGCACGGCCACCTGGCCCGGGGCGAGGAGACCTTCCTGGTCGAGATGGAGCCGGACGGGGCGGTCTGGTTCACCGTCACCGCCTTCAGTCGCCCCGTCGCCTGGTACGCCCGGCTGGCCGGACCGCTGCTCCCGCTCGCCCAGCGCGCCTTCGCCCGGCACTGCGGAAGGGTGCTGGCCAGGATCGCCGCGGACGCGGTGTAGATGGCACAGCCGCCGCGGACGCGGTGTAGATGTCACAGCCGCCGCGGACGCGGCGTGGACGTCACAGCCGCCGCGGACGCGGCGTGAGCGCCGTGGCCGCCGTGGACTCGACGGAAATGGCGCGACCGCCGCGGCCGCCGTCCGGCATCATCGCCCGATGATGCTGATGCAGCCGGTGCTGGAGATCCACGCCCCCGACGACTTCGCGCTCTGGCCCACGGGTGAACACGAGGCCTGGGGATACCTGGTGCTGAACGGGGAGTTGACGCCGGCCGAGGTGGGCACGGCGGTGTGGCGGCTGGCCGACGTCAACGACGTCGACCCCGAGGAGGACGACGAGCGCGGTCCGCGCCCGGCGGATCCCCTGGGCGCCTTCCTGCACGGGCTGCTCACCATGCCGGACCTCTTCGCCCCGGGCGGGTTCCGGGTGACCGACCCGGCCACCGGCACCGTCTTCACCCCGGGCTGCTGCACCGGCCTGGAGGACTGGCGCGAGTGGACGGCCGTGGTCGAGGGCTCGGGCCCGGCCTGGTTCGGCCACGACCCGGACGCCCGGGTCGAGTGGGTCGGCCGGGTCGTCCGGCTCACCCAGGACGACGAGGACGCGGACAGCCCGGTGATCGAGCTGCCGGTGGACGAGCTGCGCCGCCTGCTCGCCGGGGCCGAGCGGGACCTGCGCGACTTCCTCGCCCTCGCCGCGCGCTGGGCCGAGCGGCAGCTGCCGGACCGCGCGTCCGCCGTCACCGCCGCGCTCGCCCGCGCGCTCGACCTGGAGCCGCCGGCATGACCGGCTTCCACACCCACCGGGCCCGGGTGCACGACGCCTCGCTCCCGGTCCACCGGCGGCACAGCGCGCTGCGGACCTGCCTGACCTGCTTCGCCCCGTACGGCCTGCGGGCGACCTACCACCACCTCACCGTCAGCGCCCGGATGCCCCGGCACCTGGAGGCGGACCCGGACTCGCTGCTGCGCGCGGTGGACGAGCTGCACGAGGCGCGCGAGCTGCGGCGGGCCCGGGCCGAGGAGTACGCGGCGCAGCGCCGGGCGCAGAAGCGGGCCGGGCGCCGGACCCCGCCGGTGACGCCGTGGTGGGACCGGTACCGGTGGGGCTCACTGGAGGCGGCGTGGCACCACGACCCTTTCCTGCACCCGCCGTTGAGCCTGCCCGACTACGTACGGCGGCAGAACGCGCTGCTGGACGGCGTCGAACTGCCCGGCTGCCCGGCCTGCGGGGAGGAGGGGCCGGCGATGTCGGTCCCGACCGGCCACGGCGAGGCCGGGCTGTGCCGGTCCTGCGCCCGGGTGCTGACGCCCTGCCCGTGCGGGCGGTGGCACAGCTTCGAGCCGTCGATCCGGGTCGGCTGGAGCCGGACGTGGCGACGGGAGCACATGACCGGCACCGGCGAGCCGGACCCGCTCTGGCCCGCCGTCCGGGGCACGGCCAGGATCGAACGGCTGGCTGCCTACCACCACGTGCACCCGCCGTACTGAGTCAGGCCCGGTGGGCGGGGACGGCGACCAGGACGGCGCCGGTGCCCTGGACGCGCACCTCGAAGTGGTCGATGTCGCCCGGCTGGAGTGCCGCACCGCCGGTGGTGCGCAGCACGCCGCCGGTGCCCCCGTAGCCGCTCGCCGGAACGCTCCAGGTGTTCACCGTCTGCTGTCCGCCGCTGTGCGAGACCGCGACCAGGCTGCAGGTCAACGGCCCCTGGACGCCGGAGAGTTGCATGCTGACCCGGCTGCCCCAGGTGGTGCCGTCGACGCCGACGGTGGCGTGCGCGCCGGTGGTCGGGTCGGTGGCGCTGAACTGCTCGGCCACGGCGACCACGGCGGGGGTGCTGTCCGCGGTGAGCACCGCGGCCGTGACGGCGGGTCCCGCCGCGACCATCGCGGTCGCGGCCAGGGCCAGGACCAGCCGCCGCACCCGGCCGCGCCGCCGGGTGGTGCCGACCTCGGCGACCAGCCGGTCCAGGAGCTGCGGGTCCGGGTGCGGGGCGGGGCCGGCCGGGTCCAGCCCGGCGGCCGTGCCGGTGGCCGCGTACTCGGCCAGCAGCGGTTCCACGAAGCCGAGTTCGGCGACCTGTTCGGCGCACAGCGGGCAGTCCGCCAGGTGCCGCTCGAAGGCGGCGCGCTCGGCGGGCTCCAGCAGGCCGAGGACGTAGGCGCCGGCGTCGACGTGCTCCGGGCCGTCGAAGGCGCGGCCGGTCCCGCCGGGCCCGTGGTCCGCACCGCCGGGCATGCCGCCCTCGCCGCCGGCAACGCCGTCCGGGCCGCCGGGCACCGGGTCGGGGCGCTTGGTCACGATGTCACTCCCCGTTCCTCCAGCGCGAGCCTGAGCGAGCGCAGTGCGTAGAACACCCGCGACCGTACGGTCCCGGCCGGGATGCCGAGTTCGGCGGCCGCCTCGTTGGCCGTGCGGCCCTTCAGATAGGTCTCGACGATGATCTCGCGGTGCGCCGGCGAGAGGTCGCCGAGCGCGTCCGCGACGGTCATCATCCGCAGTGCCCGGTCGAGCTCGTCCTCGGCGGGCAGCAGCTCCAGGGGGGCCGCGTCCACCTCGCGCGGCCTGGCCCGGGCACTGCGGTGCTCGTCGATCACGATCCGCCGGGCGACGGTGACCAGCCAGGGCCGCAGCGAGCCCGCCGCCGGGTCGAGGCGGTGGATGTTGCGCCAGGCGCGGACCAGGGTCTCCTGGACGACGTCCTCGGCCCGCTGCCGGTCGCCGGCGACGAGGTGGAGCACGAAGCCGAAGAGCGGACCGGCGTGCTCGTGGTAGAGGGCGCGCATCAGCTCCTCGTCCGACGCCCCCGTGACATGGCCGGCCGTGCCGCCGACGGGGTGCTCCTCGGTCACCACTTCATCGTTGCGCACCCGGGCCTCCTGGTCGAGGGCGGTCGACACCGGTCAGTAGCCCGGGGCGCTGGGCATCGGACTGGGGGTCGCCGGGCTCGGGCCGGAACCGGTGCCGGTGCCCGCCTTGCCGCCGCTCGGGGTCACCGCGAACCAGGTGCCGCCGACGCCCTGGCCCTTGGTGTCACCGGGCTTGGTGTCCGGCGAGTAGCGGTAGACCGGCCAGCCGTTGACGGTGACCTGCTTGGTGCCGTCGGACCGGGTGACGGTGCCGACGAGCTTGCTGTCGATTCCCTTGACCGTGACGTCGCCGTTGGCGTGCTCCGGCGGCCAGATCACGGCGCAGCTGCCGTTGCAGTACGACTCCGGCGGGTTGTTCTCGTCCTGGTCGAAGCGGTAGAGCGTGAAGCCGGCGCTGTCGGTGACGATGGTGCCCAGCTTGGGGTCGGTGGCGGTCTGCAGGGTCGCGCTCGCCGGGGCGCTCTGGCTGCCCGACGTGCTCGGCGTACTGGTCTTGCTCCCCCCGGACGACCCGCAGCCGGCGATCAGGGCGGCCGCCGCGATGCCGGAGGCGGCCAGCACGGCGGCCCGGCGGGTGCGGGGTTTGCTGTGCATGGGGTGCCTCCCGCGGTCGGAACGGACTGGACACCCTTCAGTACGGCCGGTGCCGGGCGGCTGCTCAATGGCGGCGCCGGAAGGCCCGGGGGATCGCCGGGGAACGCCGGACGCCCACGGAATACCGTGCCGGGCGGCGCCGTTGTCGCGGGCACACGGTCTGTACCGCAGCCTCCGGAAGGGAAGGAATCGCAAGATGAGCAGCACGGTCGAGCTGACCAAGGAGAACTTCGACGACATCGTCCCCGGCCCGGAGGGCAAGGACTTCGTCTTCATCGACTTCTGGGCCGGCTGGTGCGGTCCCTGCCGCCAGTTCGCCCCGGTGTACGAGAAGGCGGCCGAGCGCCACTCGGACCTGGTCTTCGCCAAGGTGGACACCGAGGCGCAGCAGGAGCTGGCTGCGGCGTTCGGCATCCAGTCGATTCCGACGCTGGCGATCATCCGTGAGGGCGTGCTCGTCTTCTCGCAGGCCGGTGCTCTGCCGGAGGCGGTGTTCGAGGACCTGATCGGCCAGGCCCGCAAGCTGGACATGGTCGAGGTGAAGCGGAAGGTCGCCGAGGAGCAGGCGGCCGGCGGCCAGGCCTGAGGCCGGGCCGGTCGGCGAGGGCCCGGGGAGCGGTGTCTCCCCGGGCCCTCGCCGTACCCGCTGTCGCCGGACCTGTCGCCCGATCCTGCGACGCCCGTCCCGCTCCCTCCTAGAGTCGTGACAGCGGCCGCACCGGATGCCGCCGCGGAGGTACCACCGACGAAGGAGTGATCGCCATGAGCACGTTCGTACTGGTCCCCGGATTCTGGCTCGGCGCCTGGGCGTGGGACGAGGTGGCCGCACCGCTGCGCGCCGCCGGGCACCGCGTCCACCCGGTGAGCCTGCCCGGGGTGGCCGAACGGGCGGCCGAGTCCGGTGAGTTCGGCCTGGAGGACCACATCGCCGACCTGGCCGACCTGGTGGTCCGCGAGGACCTGTGGGAGGTCGTGCTGGTCGCCCACAGCGGCGCCAGTGCCCCGGTGGGCGGGCTGGCGGACCGGATGCCGGAGCGGATCCGCCGGGTGGTCTACCTGGACAGTCGCCCGATGCCCCAAGGTTCCTCGGTGTACGACCTCTGGCAGCCCGGGTTCCGGGAGGAGGCCGACGCCACGGTGACGGACGGCCGACTGCCGATGCCGTCCTGGGACTTCCTGGCCGCCCAGGGGGCCGGGCTGGACGGCCTGGACGAGGCCGCGCTGGCCCGGATCCGGGCGCGGGCCACCCCGCACCCGGAGGGCGCGTTCCGGGACCGGCTGCGGCTGACCGGCGCCGGGGCCGCGCTGGCGCAGGCGATGGTGTTCTGTTCCTTCCCGCTCGCCACGGTGCGCGGGCTGATCGACTCCGGGGCACCGGAGTTCGCCGCGCTCGCCGGGCCGAACTGGGAGCTGCGCGAACTGCCCACCGGGCACTGGCCGATGTTCTCCCGCCCGGCCGACACGGCGGCGGTGCTCGCGGAACTCGCCGCGCTCTGACCCCGGCCGGCTGTCCCCCCGCGCCCCGGTCCTGTCCTCTGCGCGCACGGACGTGTCCCGTGCGCGTCCTGGGCGTGTCCGTCCGTCGCGCGGGCGCGCCCGGCCCGGCAGGATGGGCCCCACACCGTACCCGAGCGGAGAGCGACACCCCATGAGCGAGCAGCCCGGCCGTACCGAACCGCCCGCCGCCGGGCCCGAGTTCCGGCGGGTCACCACCGCCCTGGTCACCGGGAGCGCCGCCGACGCGCCGTACCACGTGGACGTCAAGGCCGGCACCCACTCGCTGACCTCGGACGAGCCGGTGCGGCGCGGCGGCTCGGACAGCGGGCCGGAACCGTTCGCGCTGCTGCTCGCCTCGCTCGGCTCCTGCACCGCGATCACCCTGCGGATGTACGCCGAGCGCAAGAAGTGGCCGCTGGAGGCGGTCCGGGTCAGGCTCGGGTACGAGACGGACGGCAGCCGGGGCCGGGTCTCCCGCCGGGTCGCCCTGACCGGCGGCCTGGACGGGGACCAGCGCGCCCGGCTGCTCGACATCTGCGAACGCACGCCCGTCACCCTCGCCCTGCGGGCCGGGGTGGCCATCGAGACGACGGAGGACCGGGCATGACCAGCACCGCCGAGGAGTACGACGTCATCGTCCTGGGGGCCGGCCCGACCGGCGAGAACGTGGCGGACCGGACGGTCGCCGCCGGTCTGCGCACGGTGGTCGTGGAGGCCGAACTCGTCGGCGGCGAGTGCTCGTACTGGGCCTGCATGCCGAGCAAGGCGCTGCTGCGCCCGGTGGCCGCGCTGACCGACGCCCGCGCGGTGGCCGGCTCCCGGGAGGCGGTCGGCGAAGGCCGGCTGGACCCGGCCGCGGTGCTGGCCCGCCGGGACTCCTTCGCCTCGCACTGGAAGGACGACGGCCAGGTGAAGTGGCTGCGGGACACCGGCATCGACCTGGTCCGCGGTCACGGCCGACTGGCCGGCGAACGGACCGTGACGGTGGAGGCCGAGGACGGCAGCGAGCGGCTGCTCACCGCCCGGCACGCCGTCGTGGTGTGCACCGGCAGCCGTCCGGTGCTGCCCGGGCACGTGCCGGGGCTGGCCGAGGCCGAGCCGTGGACCAACCGGGAGGCCACCGGCTCGTCGGCCGTCCCCGGGCGGCTGGCGGTGGTCGGCGGCGGCGTGGTCGGGGTGGAGATGGCCACCGCCTGGCGGGCGCTCGGCTCCGAGGTGGTGCTGCTGGTACGCGGCGGGGGGCTGCTGCCGCGGATGGAGCCGTTCGCGGGCGAGCTGGTCGCCGAGGGCCTGCGCAAGGCCGGGGTGGACGTCCGCTTCGGCGTCGAGGTCACCGCGGTGGAACGGGCGGACGGCTCCGGACCGGTGACCCTGACGCTCAAGGACGGTGGGGAGCTGACCGCCGACGAGGTGCTGTACGCGACCGGCCGGGCCCCGCGCAGCGCCGACATCGGACTGGAGCAGGTCGGGCTGAAGCCGGGCGGCTGGCTGGAGGTGGACGACAGCTGCACGGTGCTCGGCGTGGACGGCGGGTGGCTGTACGCCGCCGGGGACGTCAACCACCGGGCGCTGCTCACCCACCAGGGCAAGTACCAGGCCCGGATCGCGGGCGCGGCGATCGCCGCCCGTGCCCAGGGGCGCCCGCTGGACACCGCGCGCTGGGGCGCGCACGCCGCGTCCGCCGACCTCGCGGGCGCGCCGCAGGTCGTGTTCACCCAACCGGAGGTCGCCGCCGTCGGCCTGACCCTGGCCGCCGCCGAGGAGGCCGGGCTACGGGTCAAGGCCGTCGACCACGACCTCGGCGCCGTCGCCGGGGCCTCGCTGTACGGCGACGACTACCGCGGCCGGGCCCGGGTGGTCTTCGACCTGGACCGCCAGGTGCTGGTCGGCGCCTGCCTGGTCGGCCCCGGGGTGGCCGAGCTGCTGCACTCGGCGACCGTCGCGGTGGTCGGCGAGGTGCCGATCGACCGGCTCTGGCACGCGGTGCCCGCGTACCCGACGATCAGCGAGGTCTGGCTGCGGCTGCTGGAGGGCTGCCGGGGGTAGCCCTCCGGACGGCGGACCGCCGGACGAACGGGACGGCCCTCCGGGTGAACGGCGCGGCGAGATGTGACCACCGGTGGACGGCGGGACACTGGCAGTCGGGGGCCGTCCCGGGGGGCCGTGCTCGTTGACCAGGTGGTGTGAGGCATGACCGAGGTGCTGTTGGCCGTCGGAACCGAGAAGGGCCTCTTTCTCGGCCGCAGCCGCGACCGGCTGACGTGGGAGTTCAGTGGGCCGCACTTCCCGATGAACGCGATCTACTCCGTCTCCGTCGACCGCCGGGAGGGCCGCACCAGGATCCTGGCCGGCGCCGACAGCAGCCACTGGGGGCCGTCCGTCTGGCGCTCCGACGACCTCGGCGCGCACTGGTACGAGCCGCCGCAGCCGGCCATCCGCTTCCCGGAGTCCACCGGCGCCTCGCTCACCCGGGTCTGGCAGCTGCAGCCCGCCGGAGCCGAGGCCCCCGGTGTCGTCTACGCCGGCACCGAGCCCGCCGCGCTGTTCCGCTCCACCGACGGCGGCGAGACCTTCGCCCTGGTCGAGTCGCTCTGGGAGCACCCCCAGCGGCCGCAGTGGGGCGCCGGCTACGGCGGTCAGGGCCTGCACACCGTCCTCACCGACCCGCGCGACCCGCAACGGCTGCTGGTCGCCGTCTCCAGCGGCGGCGTCTACCGCAGCAAGGACGGCGGCGACACCTGGGAACCCTCCAACACCGGGCTGCGCGCCGAGTTCTTCCCGCAGGAGCGCCAGTACCCCGACTTCGGCCAGTGCGTGCACAAGATCGCCCCGGACCCGGTCCACCACGACCGGCTCTACCTGCAGAACCACGGCGGCGTCTACCGCAGCGACGACTGGGGCGGCAGCTGGCGCTCGATCGTCGACGGGCTGCCCGCCGAGTTCGGCTTCGCCGTGGCCGCCCACCCGCGCCGCGGCGACACCGCGTACCTCTTCCCGCTCGGCGGCGCCGACGACCGCATCCCGCCCGGCCGCCGCTGCCGGGTCTTCCGCACCACCGACGGCGGCACCAGCTGGCAGCAGCTCGCCGAGGGCCTGCCCGGCGAGGACCACTACGGCATCGTGCTGCGCGACGCCCTGCGCACCGACGACGCCGACCCGGCCGGGATCTACTTCGGCAACCGGACCGGCGACGTGTACGGCAGCCGCGACGAGGGCGAGAGCTGGTCGCTGCTGAAGTCCCACCTGCCGGACGTGCTCTGCGTCCGTGCGGCGGTGGTGGCCTGAGCCGCGCCCCGACCGCCGGAACGCCGGCCGGCGAAGAACCCGCCGGCGGAAAACCGGTTGCCCGGGCAGCGCGATCTGACGAGCATGGGCCGCCGGCGAACGATCCCGTGGAAAAGCGCGAAGAGGGGTGGGCCATGGCGGAGGTCGACTGGGTGGTCAGGCACGACGGCGAGGGCACCCCGGTGCTGCGCTACCAGCCGGGCGAACGGGCGGGCCGGCCCTGGGCCGACCTGCTGGAGGTGCTGGACGAATCGGTGGACGCGGCCCGGTACATCCGGGCCGAACTGCCCGGCTGGGTGGTCTCCGGCAGCCCCGAACTCGGGCAGCGGCTGGTCGCCGACGGCGCCACGGTGCTGCGGCACGCCCACACCTTCCGGCGGGACCTGCACACCGACCCCCCGCCCGCCGACTGGGCCGGGGCTCCGCTGCGCGAGGGCCTGCGGGCGGCGCCCTGCGACCGGGCACCCGAGGAGCTGTTCGAGGCCTGGCGGGCCGCCTTCGGGCCCGGGAACGTCGACCACTTCCCGGGCGACGACGCACAGGCGCTCTCCGAGCGGCTCGGACTGCTGCTCGCCGGGAACGCCATCGGCCCGGTCCTGCCGTCCAGCGTGCTCGCCGTGGACGCCGAGGACCGCGTGGTCGCCGGGGCGGTCCTGACCGACCGCGACGGCCGGCCGTGGGTCGCCGACGTCTTCCGCCACCCGCAGCGCGGCTACCGCGGCCTCGGCGCCGACCTGCTGCGCCTGGCGGTCGCGGACGCCGCCGCCCGTGGGCTCGCCGACGTGCACCTGGTGGTGACCGAGGGCAACCCGGCCCGCCGCGTCTACGAGGCGCTGGACTTCCGCCTGCAGAACACCTCGCTGACGGTGCTCGTGCCCGACGCCGGCTGAGCCCCCGGACCCGCCCGGCCGCGAACCGCTACGGCCGGGCGAGTTCCAGGACGGCCACCCCGCTCACCACGGTGAGCGCCGCGACCAGCCGCAGCCGGCCGAGGCGCTCGCGGAACACCACCGTGGCGATCAGCGCCGCGATCACGATGCTGGTCTCGCGCAGCGCCGCGACCGTCGCCAGGTCCCCCCGGGACTGCGCCCACACCACCAGGGCGTACGCCGTCAGCGAGAGCACCCCGCCGGCGATCCCCAGCGGCACCGCCCGGCCCGCCCCGGCGAGCAGCGAACGGCCGCGCCGGACCCGGACGATCAGCGCCAGTACCGGCCCCTGGAGCAGGAAGAGCCAGGCCACGTAGCCGCCGACCGTCCCGGCGTGGCGGACACCGACGCCGTCCAGCACCGTGTAGCCGGCGATCATCACGCCCGTCCCGGCGGCGGCCCCCAGCGCGGGCAGCTGCGCCCGCCCGGGCAGGCCCCGGGCGAAGGCCAGCCCGATCAGGCCGCAGCAGATCACCACCACGCCCACCAGCCCGCCCGCGCCCGGGTGCCGGCCGAGCACCGTGGCCGAGATCAGCGCCACCAACAGCGGCGCGGTACCCCGGGCGATCGGGTACATCTGCCCGAAGTCGCCCAGCTGGTACGCCCGCAACAGCAGGAGCATCGAGGCCACCTCGACCACGACCGAGGCCAGCAGGTACGGCCACGCGGCGGCGGCCGGCAACGGGTTGAGCACCACCAGGACGAGCGCGCACGCGGTGTAGGTCAGGTTGATCAGCGTGAAGCCGACCGTCTTGTCCGGGATCCGGTGCGCCAGTCCGTTCCAGACCGCGTGCAGCACGGCCGCCGTGAGCACGGCCACCGGCACGGTTCCTGCCATGACGAATCTCCCCCTCCGAGTGCCCGCCGGCGGTCCGGCGGGCCTGGACGACCGAATTCCACGGGTCCGCGCGGACGTCGCCGCGGACCCGCGCGTACCGAGGTCACGGGGCGGGCCGGTGCCCGCCCTCGATCCGGGCGCCGCGCACCACGACCATGGTCAGGCCGACGGCGATCAGCAGCTCCGCCCAGAAGAACGCCGCGTAGTCCAGCAGCGAACCGATCGGCGGGCTGCCGGGCGCGGCGTTGCGCATGCCGACCAGGGCGAACAGCGTGGCCGCCATCCAGCCGAGGGCGGGCCACAGGATCCCCCGCCGCTGCCGCACGATCAGCCAGGCCGCCACCAGGACGGACAGCGCCAGCGCCCACATCGCCGCCATCATGAACCAGGCCAGGATGAAGGTGCTCCGCGAACGGCTGATCCGCTCGGTCACCGCGACGGCGCCGCCCTCGCTCTCCTGGGAGTCCTGGGTGAAGGCGAAGAACGGGTCGGCCTCCTCGACCGCGACCACCACCGGGGCGGGCTGCCCGCCGACGGTCGCCTGGAAGCCGATCAGTGCGTGGTAGCGGTCGAACGGGTAGTCGGTAACCCGCCCGTCGTACAGGTTGAACGCCACCGTGCGGCCGGGTGGCGCCGACGGCCCGCGCCCGCGTGCGGATGCGCACGCGCGGCCGGGCGCCGGGGCGAAGTGGCCGGGTGGCCCGGCGCTGCGGCGTGCTCATCGACCCGCTCCCAGGATCGGCGGCGGCACCGAACGCCGCCCGTCCCGCCGGCGTCGGCACCGCACCACCCGCCCCGCAAGCCCGGACGGCCGATCGGGCCCCGCGGGCACGCGGGAAACCGGCTGGTCGAAGGCGGTGTGTAGGCTCAACGGTCATGGCGAGGGTGACACGGGACGATGTGGCGCGGGCGGCGGGGACGTCCACGGCCGTGGTGAGTTATGTGATCAACGACGGTCCGCGGCCGGTGGCGCCGGCGACCCGGGCGCGGGTGCTCGCGGCGGTCGAGGAGCTCGGCTACCGGCCCAACCGGGTCGCCCAGGCGATGGCGCGGCGGCGGACCGACCTGCTCGGGATGGTCGTTCCGGACGCCCGGCAGCCGTTCTTCGCCGGGCTCGCGCACGCCGTCGAGCAGGCCGCCGCCGAGCACGGCCGGCTGCTGCTGATCGGCAACTCCGACTACGCCGACGAACGCGAGGCGCACTACATCCGTGCCTTCCTCGGCATGCAGGTGGACGGCCTGATCCTGGTCACCCAGGACCCGGCCACCCCCGGACTGACCGGCTTCGACGTGGCCGACGGCACCCCGGTCGTGCTGCTGCACCACCGCGCGGAGAGCGCCAACGGTGTCGCCGTGGTCGCGGACGACGAGGGCGGCGCCCGCGAGGTGGTCCGCCACCTGCTCGGGCACGGGCACGCCGAGGTGCACTGCTTCGGCGGCACCCTGGCGCTCAGCCCGCACGACCCGGTCACCGCGCGGACGGCCGGCTGGGCCGCCGCGCTGGAGGAGGCCGGGCTGCCCGTCGAGGGGCGGCTCGCCCCGGCGCCGTTCGACCGCGTCCGGGCGCACGCCGAGGCGCTCGCCCTGCTCGCCCGCCCCGACCGGCCGTCCGCCGTGTTCTGCGCGACGGACGACCAGGCGATCGGCCTGCTGCGGGCCGCCGACGACCTGGGGATCCGGGTGCCGGAGGACCTCGCGGTGGCCGGCTTCGACGACATATCCGAGGCGGTGATCGCCGGGCCCGCGCTGACCACCGTCACCACCGCGCAGGACGAGATGGCCCGCGCCGCGCTGGAGCTCGTGCTCGGCGGGCCCGAGTGCCGCGCCGCCGGCGCCCGGACGTTCCCGGCCCGGCTCGTGGTGCGGCGCTCCTGCGGCTGCCCGGCACCGGAGCGGGCGGCGTCGGCCTGACACCGTCCCGCCCACGGCCGGGCGTCAGTTCAGCCGGAAGGTGGCCTCGACCGGGTAGTGGTCGCTGGGCGCGAGGGTGTCGAGCTGCCCCGGCGTCCAGCCCGCCTGCGGGTCGAAGTCGACCTTCACCGTCGACATGCCGGCCGGCACCGGGCGGCCCGGGGCGTTGAGGTAACCGATGTAGTCGAGGTCGTCCCGGTAGTCCTTGGGGAACGTCTCGACGCCCGACATGTACTGGCACCAGGAGGAGACCGAGCAGTCCATGGTGGCCAGGTTCTGACCCGGGTCGGTGGCCGGGGTGCCGAGCACGCCGTTCACCGCGTTCTGGGCGTTGGCGTAGTCGCCGCGGCCCTGCCCGTGGAAGTACTCGACGTTGAGGTCTCCGCCGATCAGCACCGGGGCGCTGCTGCCGACGATCCCGTCCACCCAGGCGCGGATCTCGGCGAGCTGGCCGAGCCGGGTGGACTGGGTGGTGTCGGTGGAGACGTCCGACTCGTCGGCCTGCAGGTGGGTGCCGACCACCCAGGCGGTGCTGCCGTTCTTGGTCACCTTCACCAGCGCGGCACCCTTGTCGGCGTGGTAGTCCCAGGTGCCGTACGTCGAGTTGGCGAAGACGTGGGCGTACTGGGCGGTGATCGGGTACTTGGAGAGGATCATCGTGCCGCCGTTGATGACGAACCACGAGCTGGAGCAGTTGCCGCTGATGCCCGTCCAGCCGCCGCCGGAGCAGGTGCCGCCGACCACCGGGGTGCGGTACGGGTAGAGGTCGGCCAGCTTGGCGTTGATGTCGGCGGTCGAGCTGTTGTTGAACTGCTCGTCCAGGATGACGACATCGGCGTTGTGCTGACGGACGATCTGCTCGATCACCGGGGTGCGGCGGGCGGCCTGCTCGTTCTGGGTGCTGTCGACGACGGCGGTGCCGAGGTCGACGTTGAAGGCGAAGACGGACAGCGTGGTGGGGCTCGTCGGGGCGCCGGCGTTGGCGACCGGGGCGGTGCCGCCGAGCAGCAGTGCGGCGGCGGCCGCCGAGGTGAGGGCGGTGGCCGTGCGACGCGAGAGCATGGGCGTTCTCCTGGGGGTTCGTCTTCCCTGCGGGGCCCGGTGCCGGGTGTGGCCGGCCGCCGGGGTTGGCGGAGGAACGCTAGCTACCGCCCGGTACGCCGGGGAGAACGCCAGGAGATCAGTTCCGACCGATCATGTGGCCATGAGATGTCTGTACAGCTCTGGGCGGGTGAGCGACAAGATGTCTGTACACCCTCGCACCCCCTCGAAGCGCCCGCCCGAGCCCGCCCGAACGGCCGTCAGCCGTCGAGCAGTTCGTCCGCGAGCAGATCCATCAGCAGGTTGTCGTGCCAGGTGCCGTCCGACCCGCGCTCGTACTGGCGCATGGTGCCGACCGTACGGAAGCCGACCTTGCTGTAGCAGCGGATCGCGGCCAGGTTGTCCGCCGCCGGGTCGATCACCAGCCGGTGGTAGTGGTGGTCCTGCACCAGGTACCGGGCCATGGTGCGCACCGCGTCCGTCCCCAGACCCAGGCCGTGCACCGTCGGGTCGAGGTAGAGGTCCATCCCGGCGTGCCGGTACTCGTCGTCATTGTTGGCGTACCACTGGATGGCGCCGACCACCTGGCCGCCCAGGTCGATCGCGAAGGTCTCGGTGTCGGGCGATTCCAGGTCGTTGGCGACCTCCGCGGGCAGGTCGTCGCCGCCCCGCCAGCGGGCGAACACCTCCGGCGTGCCGCGGATGGCCGCCAGGGCCGGGATGTCGTCGGTGGTGGCCGGTCGCAGCGTGACCAGGGCGCCGTGCAGAATCGTCCCCATATGGGGCATGTTGGCACGGAAACCCGGCCCCGGCGAGCGCTTTTACCGCTTTGCCCGCACCTCCGCGACCCGGGATGATCTCCGCCGTGACCTACCTCATCCTCGGCGTGGCGATCATCCTCGCCTACGTCGCCGTCATCACGGTCCGGAAGAACAGGGCCCTGCGCTGGGCCCGGACCGAGTACGACGCCCCCGCGTACGGCATGGTCCCCCGCGACCGACTGAACCCGGACCGCGCCGGGCCGCCGCCGCCCCCGCACCGCCGGCAGGAGTCCCGGGCGGTGGCCGACGCGGCCCGGGCCGGGAACTGGAAGCCGGCCGCCGCGTACGTCGAGGCCGCCGGGCAGGACTGGGACGAGCGGTGGTCCCGGCTCGAACTGCTGGACTCCGTCGCCGACCGGGACGAGGGCTGGCTGAAGGCCTGGCGCGCGGCCGACCCGGCCCACTGCGACGCGGCCGCCCTGGAGGCCCACCGGATGGTGCACGCGGCCTGGGCGGTCCGCGGCTCCGGCTACGCGGACGAGGTGCCCGAGGCGGACATGCGGGCCTTCCGGGCCATGCTGCCCGCCGCCATCGAGGCGGCCCAGCGCGCCGCGCTGCTCGACCCCGCCAACCCCGCGCCCTGGGTGGTCATGGTGGCCGCCGCCCGCGGCGCCCGGTACCCGCACAAGCAGTTCCGGGTGCTGTGGCGCGGACTGGTCGAGCGGGCGCCGTTCCACTGCGTGGGCCACTGGCACGGCATGCAGTACTGGTGCGCGAAGTGGTTCGGCTCGGACAAGAAGATGCTGGCCTTCGCCAAGCGGGCGATCAGGGCGGCCCCGGCCGGCAGCCCGCTGCCCGGCCTCTACCTGCACGCGCTCGGCGAGTTGGACAGGCGCGGCACCCTCGGCACGACGCTGGACGGCGAGCTGGGCCGACAGCCGCTGCGCAAGGTCGCGGCCGCCCTGGCGCTGGTCCCCCCGGACGACGAGCGATTGCCGCTGCTGCGGCACCTGCTCGCCCACTACGCGGGCAGGGCCGGGCTGTACCGCGTCGCACTGGAGCAGTTCCGGGCGATCGGGCCGTGGTGCGGCTGCCCGCCGTGGACCGACGCGGCCGACCCGGTGGCCGCGTTCGACAACGCCCGCGGGACCGCCGTCCGGCTCTCCCGCGCCCGGCCGCTGCCGCCGGAGCTGCGGCCCAAGGCGGCGCAGCAGTAGCGCGGGCGCGGCGGGACGGCGGGACGCAGTGAGACGGAGCTACTCGGCGGGACGGCGCGACGCGGCGGGAGGCGCTAGCCGGCGGGAGGCGCTAGCCGGCGGGAGGCGCCGGGTCGCCGAGGGGGCCGAGCCAGACGGCGGTGACGGCGCTGACGTAGCGGGCGCCGCAGTGGTCGTCGGGCACTACGAGCTGCGGGCCGACGGCGTCCAGCGGGGTGCCGTCCATGCTGGTGGCCAGCAGGATCCGTCGGCCGCCGAAGTCCGGGTCGATCTCGGCCCAGGAGACCACCGCCCGGTGGCCGTCGGCGCCGACCACGGAGAGCAGGAAGCGCAGCCGCTGCTTGCGACCGGAGAAGTCGATCCGGGGCCGGGCCGCGCGCAGCACGTCGAGCAGCGCCGGGCCCTCGTAGCCGTGGCGCTGCTCGCCCTCCGTCCGGCAGTCGAAGCTGACCTCGACCCGGTGGGCGGGGAGGGCACGCAGCTGGTCGACGGTCAGCTCGGCGGGCCGGTCGAGGTGGCCGTGCAACCGGACGGTGGGTCTCGCCGGGGTCATGGTGCTCCTCCTCCGGGCCGCTGCGCCGCGGCCCGGAGGAGGACTACCCGAGGGTTCGTCCGGTCATTCGCAGGTGCCAGGCTGAAAGGCACCATTCATCCGCATCTGCGATGGCGGATCGCCTGTTCAGCCGGAATCTGCCACCGTCTCGACCCGGCTCCCGGGAGCGGTCGGAAAATTCCTCGCGGCGGGTGTCGATCCGGCGCCGGCCCGTTCGACGCAGGGGTGAGAGGCGGGGAGAGGCCCCGCCCGACCGACCGAGGAGTCACCATGCCGCGCTTCATGACGCTGATCCGGATCAACGAGCAGGACCGCGCCGACTGGGAGTCGGACCCGGAGTTCGACCGGCGGATGGGGGCCCTGTTCCAGGAGATCACCAAGGCCGGGGTGATGCTGGAGACCGCCACGCTCACCCCGACCGCCCAGGGCAGCCGGGTGACCTGGCACGGCGGGAAGGTCGGCCACACCGACGGGCCGTTCACCGAGACCAAGGAGGTCATCGGCGGCTACGCCGTCCTGCAGTGCAAGGACCACGCCGAGGCCCTGGAGTGGACCCGGCGCTTCCTGCAGGCCCACTCGGTGAAGTGGAACGTCGAGGCCGAGGTCCGGCAGATCGCCGAGTAGCCGACGCAGCGACCGCCGGAGCGACCGTGCCCGTGTTTGCCTCCCCGTCCGCCGACTGCTCTGATGGGTGGCCGTGACGGACAGGGAGGCGGCCGCGGCCGTCGAGACGGTGTTCCGGATCGAGTCCGCCCGGATCATCGCCGGGGTGGCCCGGATCGTCCGGGACGTGGGCATCGCCGAGGAGCTGGCGCAGGACGCGCTGGTGGCCGCGCTGGAGCGGTGGCCGCGGGAGGGCGTCCCGGACAATCCGGGCGCCTGGCTGACGGCCACCGCCAAGCACCGGGCGATCGACCTGGTCCGCCGGCGGGAGGTCTACGCCCGCAAGCTCGCCGAGGTCGGGCGGTCGCTGGAGGACGTGCCGCCCCCGGAGGCGGCCGAACCCGACGGCATCGACGACGACCTGCTGCGGCTGATCTTCACCGCCTGCCATCCGGTGCTGTCGGCGGAGGCACGGATCGCGCTCACCCTCCGGCTGCTCGGCGGGCTGGCCACCCCGGAGATCGCCCGCGCCTTCCTGGTGCCCGAGCCGACGGTGGCGCAGCGGATCGTCCGGGCGAAGCGGGCGCTGGCCAAGGCAGCGGTGCCGTTCGAGGTGCCGTACGGGGAGGACCGGGCGCAGCGGCTGTCGTCGGTGCTGGAGGTCATCTACCTGATCTTCAACGAGGGGTACTCGGCGACCGAGGGGGACGACCTGCTCCGCCCCCGGTTGTGCGAGGACGCGCTGCGGCTGGCCCGGGGGCTGGCCGCGCTGATGCCGGCCGAGCCGGAGGTGCACGGGCTGGCGGCACTGCTGGAGCTCCAGGCCTCACGCACGGGCACCCGGACCGGGGCGGACGGCCGGCCGGTGCTGCTGGCGGACCAGGACCGCTCGCGCTGGGACGGGCTGCTGATCCGGCGCGGCTTCGACGCCCTGCAGCGGGCGGGCACCGGGCCGTACTCGGTGCAGGCGGCGATCGCCGCGTGCCACGCGAAAGCACGCCGCTACGCCGACACCGACTGGGCGACCATCGCCGCCCTGTACGAGCGGCTGCTGGCACTGTCGCCGTCCCCGGTGGTGGCGCTGAACCGGGCGGTGGCCGTGTCGATGGCCGAAGGCCCGGACGCCGCACTGGAGTTGGTGGACGCGTTGGCGGCGGAGCCGGTGCTGCGCGGCTACCACCTGCTGCCGAGCGTCCGGGGTGATCTGCTGGCCCGACTGGGGAGGGCCGAGGAGGCCCGGGCGGAGTTCGAGCGGGCGGCGGGCCTGACCCGCAACGAGCGGGAGCGGGAGCTGCTGCGGGAGCGGGCTGCCGGACTCGGGCGGGACGGGGACGGCGGGGCCGGCTCGGACGGGACCGGCCCGGGCAGGATGGGGACGGGGACGGGGACGGCCGGGGGCGTTCCTAGGGGGTCTCGTCCAGGCGGAGCCGGGCGCTGACCGCGCCGAGGCCCTCGGCGAGGACGGCGAGCTGCTCGCGGGTGAGCACGTCGATCAGCAGCTCGCGGACCAGGGCGACGTGCCCGGGTGCGGCCTGCCGCAGCATCTCCCGCCCCTGGTCGGTGAGTTCGGCGAAGACGCCGCGTACGTCGCTGGGGCAGGAGCGGCGGGCGACCAGGCCCATCCGCTCCAGCTGGGTGACCTGGTAGGTCAGGCCGCTCTTGGAGGTGACCAGCTTGTCGGCGAGTTCGGTCATCCGCAGCGAGTCGCCGGGGGCCGCGGACAGGTGCACCAGGATCTCGTACTGCTGGTGCGAGAGGCCGGAGTCCTCCTTGAGCTGGCGCTCCAGCCGGCGGTTGAGCAGGTTGCTCGCGGTGACGAAGCCCCGCCAGGCGGCCATCTCGTCCGGGTCCAGCCAGCGGGGTTCGTTCAGTGGGGGCATGGGGCCAAGCCTACTCCTGTTGTTCAAATTCGAACGAAGGTGTACCGTCGATCGGAGTAGAGGTTCAAATTTGAACTATCAGTGGATGAACCGTCCGAGGAGGACGCCATGAGCGCCGCGGCCCCCGAGCGCATGCCCGCCCTGTACCTGTCGCACGGCGCTCCGCCGCTGGCCGACGACCCGGTCTGGCCGGGCGAGCTGGCCGCCTGGTCCGCCGACCTGCCGCGACCGAAGGCCGTGCTGATGGTCTCCGCCCACTGGGAGGAGGCGCCGCTCGCCCTCGGGGCCGTCACCACCGTGCCGCTGGTCTACGACTTCTGGGGCTTCCCCGAGCACTACTACCGGGTCCGGTACGCCGCCCCCGGCGCGCCGGAGCTCGCCGAGCGCGTGCGCAAGCTGCTGCGCGCCCCCGGCACGCCCGTCCAGGACATCCCCGACCGCGGGCTCGACCACGGCGCGTACGTCCCGCTGGTGGAGATGTACCCCGAGGCTGACGTCCCGGTGCTCCAGGTCTCGCTGCCCACCCTCGACCCGCAGCGGCTGCTGGAGATCGGCCGCAAGCTCGCCCCGCTGCGCGACGAGGGCGTGCTGATCGTCGGCAGCGGCTTCTTCACCCACAACCTGCGGGCGCTCAGCAGCGACGGCCGGGTCACCTCGGTGATGGCCGAGTTCGACGACTGGGGCCGGCGCGCCCTGGAGGCCCACGACCTGGACGCGCTGCTCGACTTCGAGCACAAGGCCCCCGCCGGGCGCCTCGCCCATCCGCGCACCGAGCACTTCGCCCCGCTGTTCGTCACCCTCGGCGCCGGCGAGGCCGACCTGGACAGCCAGCGCAGCGTCATCGACGGCTTCTGGATGGGGCTGGCCAAGCGCTCGGTCCAGCTGGGCTGAAGCCCGCACCGGGAGCGACGGCCGCCCGCACACGTCCTGGTGGACCCGGCGGGCGGCCACGGGTGAGCGGGCGGGCCGGTCGGCTCGGCTCCGTGCCGCGACTCCGTGCCGCGGCTCCGTGCCTCGGCTACGCGTCGCCGGTGGCGGCGCGCTCCGTCCGGCTCCGCTCGACGCAGAACTCGTTGCCCTCCGGGTCGGCCAGGGTGATCCAGCCGGTGCCGTCCGGCCTGCGGTGGTCGGCCACCACGGTGGCGCCCAGGGCGACCAGGCGCTCCGCCTCCTCGTCCCGGCTGCGGTCCTGCGGCTGCAGGTCGAGGTGGACCCGGTTCTTCACCGACTTGCCTTCGGGCACCCGGATGAACAGCAGCCCGGCGCCGGCCGACTCCACCAGCACCTCCTCGTCGCCCGGGTTGTCGTCCTCGCCCAGCGTGCCCTCCAGCGCCCGGGCCCAGAAACCGGCGAGGGCGTGCGGGTCGGCGCAATCGATCGTCACATGTCGTACCAGAGAAGCCATGCCGCCTACTCTGACCTTCGCCGTTCGGATCCGTCCAGCCTTTTCCGGGAGTGCCGGTGGCCGTCCAGCGGGTACGGCGGGAACGCCGGGACGATCTCCGTGAACGGGTAGCCGCTCTTCTCCGCGACCCGGCAGGAGGCGTGGTTGTCGCCCTCGTGCAGCAGGTCGATCCGGCGCAGGCCCTCCTCGGCGAAGGCGGCGAAGGCCCAGGCGGTGAGGGCCTCCACCGCGCGCGGGGCCACCCCCCGGCCGCGCGCCGGGCCCGCCGTCCAGTACCCCACCTCGGCCGTCTCCCCGCCCGGGGTGCCGCGCTTGAGCACCACGTTGCCGACCAGCTCGCCGGCGTCCAGGACGGCGAAGGAGTAGCGGGTGCCGGCCGCCCGGCCCTCGTGCTGCAGCCCTATCCAGTGCGCGGCCTGCTCGGCGTCGTCCACCGGGGTGCGGGTGAAGCGGCGCAGCGTCTCGTCCCGGTAGGCCTCGATCAGGGCCGGCGCGTCGGCGCCCTCGAAGGGGCGCAGCAGCAGGCCGTCGGCCGTCGGGTGTGCGGCGACGGTCACTTCTCCAGCCCCTCCCAGTTCCAGCGCGGGGTCGGGCCGGGATCGCCGAGGTCGGTCCCGGCCGGGGAGGCGGAGACGTCCTCGGCGATCTTCGTGCCCCAGTCGAAGTACTCCAGCACCCGGCGGCGCAGCAGCTCGTCCGCCGGCAGCTCCCGGTCGACGGCCTCGGCCATCAGCTCCATCCAGCGCAGCCGCTGCTCCTCGGTGATCTCCAGGCCCAGGTGGGCGCGCAACAGGGCCTGGTGGCCGCCGAGTTCGTCGGTGAAGGCGGTCGGGCCGCCGAAGATCTCGGCCAGCCAGACCGCGACGTGCTCGATGTGGGTGGGGGTGAAGTCGGCGAAGACGGGCGCGAGCAGCGGGTCGGCGAGGACGCCCCGGTAGAAGGTGTGGCTGAGGCGGCGCAGCGCGTCGATGCCGCCGACGGCCTGGTAGAGGGTGTCGGGCCGGTGGTCGCTCATGGGTGTGCTCCCCGTGGGTGGATGACCGTGCGTTGCGACCTTCCTAGCAGGCCGGCGCTCCGGTGCCGGGGCTGCGGGGCCGCTGTTCGCGTCGGGCTCAGCAAGCGGAGGGCGGTGCTCCTCTCCCCCGCCGCTTGACCCTGACGCCTGCGGCAGGGTCGCAGGCTTGCCGCATGGACACTGTGAACGCAGCAGGGGGCCGGGTCGTGGTGGTGACCGGGGCCGGGACCGGTATCGGGCGGGAGACCGCGCAGGCCTTCGCGGCCGAGGGGGCGCGGGTGCTCGCGGTCGGACGGCGGCCGGGGCCGCTGGCGGAGACGGCGGCCGCGCACCCGTCGCTGATCGAGCCGCTGGCCGCCGACCTCACCGGCCCGGACGCGCCGGAGACCGTCGTCGGGGCCGCACTGGAGCGGTTCGGCCGACTGGACGTCCTGGTCAACAACGCCGGGATCGTCCGGAGCGGCCAAGGCCTCGGCGGCTACGACCGGACGGGGATCGAGGAACTGCTGGCCACCAACCTGGTCGCCCCGGTGCTGCTCGGGCAGGCCGCACTGCCGGCCCTGGCCGACAGCCGGGGCGTGATCGTCAACGTCAGCACCGCCGTCGGACAGCGCGGTTGGCCCGCCAACGCGGTGTACGCGGCGAGCAAGGCCGCGCTGGAGACCGTCACCCGCAGCTGGGCGGTGGAGCTGGCGCCGCGCGGGATCCGGGTGGCTGCCGTCGCGCCCGGGGCGATCGACACTCCGATCGCCGACCACTCCGGGTACGGCCCCGAGCGGCGGGCGGCCATCCGGAAGTGGCAGATCGAGCACACCCCGCTGGGCCGGATCGGCCGGCCCGCGGAAGTGGCCTGGGCGATCGTGCAACTCGCCTCACCGCAGGCCTCGTTCGTGACCGGCGTAGTGTTGTCCGTCGACGGGGGCGCCCTGGTGGGCTGACCCGCGGGCGAGACGGAGAGGGCCGTACGGGTGCGGATCGGCGAGCTGGCGCGGACGACCGGGGCGACGGTCCGGGCGCTGCGGCACTACGAGCAGGCAGGACTGATCGACTCCGAGCGCGAGCCGAACGGCTACCGCGACTACGGGGATTCCGCGGTCGTCCGGGTGTGCAACATCCGTGCGCTGGTGGGCGCCGGACTCACCCTGGAGGACCTCCGGCCGCTGCTGGGCTGCCTGGACGGGGACGTGCTGGCGAACCGGCCGTCCGAGCGGGTGCTGGCGATCGCCCGGGAACGGCTGGCGGTGCTGGAGCGCCGGATCGCCGCCCAGACCGAGGCGCGCGACCGGCTGGCGGCGGCCCTCGCCGCGGCGGATCCGGCCGCGGTTCCGGTGGCGGTTCCGGCCGCGGTTCCGGCCGCACGAGCGACAACGCTTCCGGCGGCGGTTCCGGCGGCGGACGGGGCGGACGGGGGTCCTGCGGAAGGGTGACACCCCCGTTCGGGGGTGTGCACGGCGCGCACGGGAGAGGACAGTGGGCGCATGCAGATTCCACTCTCCGTGATGGACTTCCTCGACCGGGCCGAGCTGGTCTACGGCGACCGGGTCGGCATCGTCGACGAACCGGTGCAGCCGGCCGAATCCTGGGGCGAGTTGAGCTACCGCCGGATCGCCGAACTCGCCCGCGCCCAGGCGGCCGGGCTGGACCGGCTCGGCGTCGGGCCGGGCGAGCGGGTCGCGATCGTCTCGCACAACTCGGCGCGACTGCTCACCTCCTTCTTCGGCGTGAGCGGGTTCGGCCGGGTGCTGGTGCCGGTGAACTTCCGGCTGAAGGCCGAGGAGGTGTCGTACATCGTCGAGCAGAGCGGCGCCTCCGTCCTGCTGGTCGACCCCGAACTCGCCGACGCGCTGGGCGGGGTGGTGGCCAAGCACAAGTTCGTGCTCGGCGCGGACAGCGACGCCCTGCTGTACGACTTCGACAACTCCCCCCGGCGCTACGCGATGTCCGAGAACGACACCGCCACCATCAACTACACCAGCGGAACCACTGCCCGCCCCAAGGGCGTTCAGCTCACCCACCGCAACGTCTGGCTGAACGCGACCCTGATGGGCCTGCACTACGGCGCCAACGACCGGGACGTCTACCTGCACACCCTGCCGATGTTCCACGCCAACGGCTGGGGCCTGCCGTTCTCCCTCACCGGGCTCGGCGCCCGGCACATCGTGCTGCGCAAGGTGGACGGCGCGGAGATCCTGCACCGGGTCGAGCGGCACGGGGTGACCTTCCTGTCCGGTGCGCCCGCCGTGGTCCAGATGGTGCTGGACGCGGCCGCCGACTGGGACGGCCCGGTGCCCGGCCGGGACCGGGTGCGGATGATCGTGGCCGGCGCCCCGCCGCCGACCTCGGTGGTGCAGCAGGTCGAGGAGGAGCTGGGCTGGGAGTTCATGCAGCTCTACGGCCTGACCGAGACCGCGCCGATCGTCACGGTGAACCGCTCGCGGGCCGAGTGGGACGCGCTGCCGGCCGCCGAACGGGCCGAGAAGCTGGTGCAGGCCGGTGCACCCGCGCTCGGCACCCGGCTGCGGGTCGACGACCAGGGCGAGGTGCTGGTGCGCTCCAACACCGTGCTGGACGGCTACTGGCAGCAGCCGGAGGCGACCGCCGAGGCGCTGCGGGACGAGTGGTTCCACACCGGCGACGGCGGCACCCTCGTGGACGGCCAACTGACCATCTCGGACCGGAAGAAGGACGTCATCATCAGCGGCGGGGAGAACGTCTCCTCGATCGAGGTGGAGGACTGCCTGTACGACCACCCGGCGGTCGCCGAGGCGGCGGTGATCGGGGTGCCGGACGAGAAGTGGGGCGAGACGGTGAAGGCGCTCGTCGTCCTCCGCGAGGGCCACGGGCCGGTCACCGAAGCCGAGTTGATCGCGCACTGCAAGCAGCGGCTGGCCGGCTACAAGTCGCCCACCACGGTGGAGGTCCGGGACTCACTGCCGCGCACCGCCACCGGGAAGCTGCAGAAGTTCCGGCTGCGCGAGCCGTACTGGACCGGGCGGGAGCGCCGGGTCAACTGACCGGGGCAGTTCGGCCCGGCTCAGTCGACGAGGCCCGACTCCCGTGCGGCCAGGGCGAGTTCGGTCCGATTGCGGACGCCGAGCTTGTGCATCGCGGACTTGAGGTAGCCGGTCACGGTGTTGCAGGTCAGGCCCAGTCGGGCGGCGATCTCCGGGTTGGTCCGGCCGGTCGCCGCCCAGCGCAGCACCTCGTGCTCGCGCGGGGTCAACGGCCGTACGGGGGAGGCCGGTCGGCCCTGTCGGCCCTGTTCCGATCGGGGTGCCGTGCGGCTCCAGGCGGCGGCCCCGGCGAGCGCCCGGGCGGCGGCCCGGGCCAGCGTGCCGACGGCGGAGATCCGGACGTCCCCGATCGGCACGACGGCACGCACCGAGGCGTACACCACGCCGTGCACGGTGCCGCCGTCCATCAGCGGGACGGTCAGCATCGCGTACAGGTCCTCGGCGGCCACGGCCGCGTCGTAGTGGTGCGAGATGGTCGTCGCCGCTCGGTAGTCGGGCACCCAGGTGGGTGCGCGCTCGGCGAGCGCGCGTCCGCCGAGGCCGAGCCCGGCCGGGACGGCCACGTTGTGCAGCAGGTCCGCCCGGGTGCCGGCCCAGTGGCGCAGCACCATGCCCTCGTCGCCCTTCCGCCGTCCGGGCAGCGGCTCCGGCACCCCGACCAGCCCGACGTCCACGCCGCACTCCGCCACCACCCGCCGGGCGAGGTCGCCGAGGACGGCGTCCCGCACCAGCTCGGCGGCCCGGACGGCGACTTCGGCCTCGCCGGATCGCGCGGCGGCGCCAGGTCGCACGGCGGCGCCGGAACGCGCGGCAGTGCCGGGTCGCACGGCCTCACCGGATCGCGCGGCGGCGTCACCGGCTCGCGCAGCTTGGGGGGTGTCCGCGCTTTTCATCGCGCGATTCTCACACGCGCCACGGCCGGTGGCGAGAGTCCTGACGTGCGTGTTCCGTGGAGTGGCGGGCGCCGGTGACGGGGCGGGCGTAGGGTGCGGCCGTGACTACCGGCGGGTAGTGACTGCCTTGATCGGAGGGGACCCCGATGACCGACCCGAACACCCCGACTCCGCCCCCGACCGGCGTCCTGGGCGGGCTGCTGGAGGACCTGCGGGCCGAGAGCGCGGTGCTGGACGGGCTGGTGACCGGCCTGCCGGCGGAGGGATGGGCCCGGTCGACACCCGCCGAGGGCTGGACGATCGCGCACCAGATCGCCCACCTGGCCTGGACCGACGACTGGACGGCACTGGCCGCGCGCGACGCGGAGGGCTTCGGCGCCGCACTCGACGCCCGCTTCGGCAAGCTGTCGCCGGCCGGCGCCGACCCGGTCGAGGAGGGTGCGCGGGACGGCGCGGCCGCCGAGCCGACGGTGCTGCTCGCCCGCTGGCGGGCCGGGCGGGAGGAAGTGCTGGCGGCGCTGTCCGCGGCACCGGCCGACGTACGGCTGCCCTGGTTCGGCCCGCCGATGAAGCCCGCCTCGATGGCCACCGCCCGGCTGATGGAGACCTGGGCGCACGGCCAGGACGTCGCGGACGCGCTCGGCGTCACCCGCGAGCCCACGGCCCGGCTGCGGCACATCGCCCATCTGGGGCTGCGCACCCTGGGCTTCGCCTTCGGCGCGCACGGCCTGCCCGCGCCGGAGCGCCCGGTGCGACTCGAACTGACCGCCCCCGACGGCGGGACGTGGGCCATCGGCCCGGCCGACGCGCAGGACGTGGTGACCGGCCCGGCCCTGGACTTCTGCCTCCTGGTGACCCAGCGCCGCCACCGGGACGACCTCGCCCTCTCCGCCACCGGCCCGGTCGCCACCGCCTGGCTCCCGATCGCCCAGGCCTTCGCCGGGGCGCCGGGCAAGGGGCGGCAGCCCGGGGCGTAGGGGTGGGCGGTCCGGGCCGTCCGGGCCGCGGGGCGCGGGGCACGGGCGGCGGCCTCCGGGACGTGCCGGCCCCTCGGGTTCAATGGCGGGCATGAGCGACCTGATCGGCCGACTGCCCGCCATCCCCGACCTGCGCGACCGCTGCCGCGCCCTCGCCATGCTGGACGCGATCCTCAGCCCGGACGACTGGGGCAGCCGGCGCTACCGCTACGATTCCCGCTGGTCCGCGGAGAACGCGCTCGGTTCGATGCGCGACGGCTGGGGCAACGACTGGTTCGTGCTCTTCTCCCCCGTCGGCGTCTACGGACGGAACTTCGACCAGGGGGTGCCGACGACCCTGAAGCCGCTCGCCGCCGTCCCCGAGGAGTTCCGCGGCTTCGTCGAGGAACTGGGCAGCGGGGGCGAGGAGGAACCGATCGCCACCGCCTTCTTCTGGCGGACGCACCAGGCCGCGGCCTGGCAGGGGGACGCCGTCGACGAGTGCGAGGCCGGCCCGTTCGGACTGCTGCTGGACTGCTCGGCCGGGGCCTACCGGGACTGGGCCGAGGAGCACTTCGAACCCGAGCAGCCGCTGGACCTCGCCGCGGTCGAACACGTCCTGGCGCTGCACCCGCTCACCCCGGCCGTGGTCGCGGCGCTCAACCCGGACACCGACCCGGAGGAACTCGCGGAGGACCTCGCGGAGATCGGCTTTCCGGTGACATGACGCATCGCCATGAACTGACGCATCGTCATATTTCTTGATGTCGGCGGCAGTACCGACAGAACCACTCATTCTGGCGATAGGCCCGCGCCTTCGGCGGATGGTGGAATGCCCGCATGATTCGCACTCACACCATCCGCGCCGCCCTCTGCGCCACCACCACCCTGCTCGCCCTCGGTGGCCCGGCCGCCACCCCCGCCCAGGCCACCCCTGCCCGGACCGCCCCCGCGCATACCGCCACCATCGTGGCTCCCACCCCCGTGGCCGGAGCACCGGTGCGGGCCGACACTCCGGCCGCCAACCGGGTGGTCGCCTTCCTGGAGGCGTACCGCGCCGCCGTGCTCGGGCAGAGCGACCGCACCCCACGGCAGGTCCGCGACCACTACCTCGCCCCGCACCTGAACCACCGACTGGACGCCTGGGCCCAGCAGCACGCCGCCGACCCGGCGTTCCGGACGCAGAACGCCCCGGCGGACTGGTCGGCCCGGGAGGTCAAGGAGGAGAAGGGCTTCGCCTCCGTCCGGCTGACCGAGTCCTGGGACGACGGGAGCAGCCAGGACGTCTGGTACACCGTCCGCCGCACCGACCTGCGGATCTTCGACCTGGGTGACGAGCCCGCCTTCTAACGCTCCGGTTCCGGCCTCCGGCCGGCTCACCCCGCTCAGAGTCCGATCCTGAGCGGGGTGAGCCGGGTGGCGATCAGGTTGGTGGCGCCCCGGTCGCGCTCGATGTGGCCGTGGACCAGCAGCCCGGCCCGGTCCAGGGCGGTGCGGCGCTGGGACACCCAGACCGGGCGGTTGCAGATCACGTTGATCAGACCGGTCTCGTCCTCCAGGCTGAGGAAGAGCACCCCACCGGCCGTCGGCGGCCGCTGCCGGTGGGTGACCAGGCCGCCGACCACCACCGCGGTCCCCGGCGGCACGTCCGGGAGCTGGGCGGCGCGGAGCGCTCCACCGCGGTCCAGGCGGTCCCGCAGGTGCTGGAGCGGATGGCTGGTGGCGGAGGTCCCGGTGGCCCACAGGTCCGCGATGGTCTCCTCGACCGGGCTCATCCCGGGCAGCTCCGGCGCCTCGGCGCCGGGCGTGGTGCCGGGGATCAGCTCGGCCGAGATCCCGACGAACGCCCCTGCGCCCCACAGCGCCTGACGACGTGTCAGTCCGAAGCAGTCGAAGGCGCCCGCCGTCGCCAGCGCCTCCAGGACGGGCGCGGGCAGGCCGGTGCGGCGGGCGAAGTCCTCCAGATCCGCGTACGGCTGTCCGGCCACGATCGCCTCGGCCTGCGGAGTGCCGATGCCGCGGACGGTCTCCAGACCGAGCCGGATGGCGGGCTGCGGACGCCCGGCGGTCAGCGGCGGCTTCGGGGTCGGTCCCCGGTACGGCTCCAGGGTGGGCCGCGCCCCGCTGGCGTTGACGTCCACCCCGCGTACCCGCACGCCGTGCCGCCGGACGTCCGCGACCAGGCTGAGCGGCGAGTAGAAGCCCATCGGCTGGTTGGCCAGCAGGGCACAGGTGAAGGCCGCCGGGAAGTGGTACTTGAGCCAGGCGCTGGCGTACACCAGGTAGGCGAAGCTGATCGCGTGGCTCTCCGGGAAGCCGTAGTTGGAGAAGGCCTCGATCTTGCCGTAGACGTCCTCGGCGACCTCCGGCGGGATGCCGCGCTCGGCCATCCCGCCCAGCAGCCGCTCGCGCAGCCGGGCGACCCGCTCGTGCGAGCGCTTGGCGCCCATCGCCTGCCGCAGCCGGTCCGCCTCGGCCGGGCTGAACCCGGCGCAGTCGATGGCGAGTTGCATCATCTGCTCCTGGAACAGCGGCACCCCGAGGGTCTTGCCGAGCGCGTTCTCCATCAGCGGGTGCGGGCAGCCGGCCGGTTCGGCCCCGGCGCGACGGCGCAGGTACGGGTGGACGGAGCCGCCCTGGATCGGACCGGGGCGGATCAGCGCGACCTCGACCACCAGGTCGTAGAAGTGGTCCGGCTTGAGCCGGGGCAGGGTCGCCATCTGCGCCCGGGACTCGACCTGGAACACGCCCACGGTGTCGGCCCGGCGCAGCATCGCGTACACGCCCTTGTCGTCGTCCGGGATGGTGGCCAGGTCGTAGCGCAGGCCGTGGTGTTCCGCGACCAGGTCACAGGCGTCGTGCAGGGCGGCGAGCATGCCGAGGCCGAGCAGGTCGATCTTCACCAGCCCGGCGCCGGCGGTGGACTCCTTGTCCCACTGCAGGACGGAGCGCCCGGGCATCCGGGCCCACTCGGTCGGGCAGATCTCGCCGATCGGCTCCCGGGTGAGCACCATGCCGCCCGAGTGGATGCCCAGGTGTCTCGGCAGGCCGTGGAGTTGGGCGGCGAGCCCGAGCACGTCGGCGGGGATGACGGCGTCCGCGCCGGGGGCGGAGCGGAAGTCGGTCTGCCGGCTGAACGCGTCCACCTGCCCCTGCGGGTAACCGAGCACCCGGGCGGCGTCGCGGATCGCCAGCCGGGGCCGGTAGGTGATCACATTGGCGACCTGCGCGGCGTGCTCGCGCCCGTAGCGGCCGTAGACGTACTGGATGACCTCCTCGCGGCGGCGGTTCTCGATGTCCAGGTCGATGTCGGGCGGCCCGTCCCGGGCGGTGGAGAGGAAGCGCTCGAACAGCAGCCGGTAGTGGATCGGGTCGACGGCGGTGATCCCGAGGGCGTAGCAGACCGCGGAGTTGGCGGCCGAGCCGCGGCCCTGGCACCAGATCTCCCGGCTCCGGCAGAAGTCCACGATGTCGTGGACGATCAGGAAGTAGCCGGCCAGGTCGAGGTCCTCGATCACGTCCAGCTCCTTGGCCAGCTGGCGGCGGGCGGCGGCGTTGCCCGGGCCGAAGCGGGCCGGGCCGCCGGCCGCGACCAGGGCGCGCAGGTGGCTGATCTCGGTCTCGCCCTCGGGAACGGGGAAGCCCGGCAGCTCCGGGTCCAGTCCGGCGAAGTCGAAGGCGCAGGCCCGGCCGAGCTCGACGGTGGCCCGCTGCACGCCCGGGAAGCGGGCCAGCCGACCGGCCATCTCGCGGCCCGAGCGCAGGTGCGCGGTGCCGGCCGCCCTGGTCCAGCCGACCGCGTCCTGCAGGGTGCGGCGCTCGTGCAGCGCGGCGAGGCTCTGCGCGAGGCGGCCCTGGGCGGGGCCGGCGTGGTGGGCGTTGGTGGAGGCGACGACGGGCAGTCCCGCCTCGGCGGCGAGGGCGGCGAGGGCGTCGTTGCGCCGGTCGTCGCCGGGCAGCCACTGGTCGATCAGCTCGACGTACACGTTCTCGCGGCCGAACGCCTCGGTGAGGGTGCGCAGCCGGTCCCCGGCCCCGCCCCGATCGGGCCCGTGCCGCCCGGCGAGGGCGGCGGGGACCCGGCCGAGGCGGCAACCGGTGAGCACCGCCCAGTGGCCGCCGTGCGCCCCGGCCAGCGCCGCGAGGTCGTACACCGGGCGGCCCTTCGCGCCACCGGCCAGCTGGGCGGCGGCGATCGCGGCGGACAGCCGGCGGTAGCCGGCCGGGTCGCGGGCCAGGACCAGCAGGTGCTCGGTCTCCTCCGGAGAACGGCGGTCCGGGGAACGGCGGTCCGCCGCGTGGCGGAGGGTCAGCTCCGCGCCGAACACGGTGGCCACGCCGGTGCCCCGGGCCGCCTCGGCGAGCCGGACGGCGCCGTACAGGCCGTCGTGATCGGTGATCGCGAGGGTCTCCACGCCCAGCCTGGCCGCCTCGGCGACCAGGTCCTCCGGGTCGCTGGCGCCGTCCAGGAAGCTGAAGGCGGAGTGGACGTGCAGCTCGGCCCAGGGTTCGGCGGAGTCCTCCGGGGCGGCGGGAGGCTCCTGGGGAGCGGCCGGGGGCTCCTGCGGGGCGGGGCGGCGCAGCGGGACGACCGTGCGGTCCGGCGCCACGCCGGTCAGCCGGCGGTGCAGCTCGCTCCAGGGGAGGGTCGGGTGGCTGGTGAAGCCCATCGGGGGTTGCCTTCGTCGTTCTCGTGCCTGCACTCCCCCCCGGGTCCTTGCGGGTCCGGGCCCCTTGCAGGCCTGAACCCCTTTGCGGGCCTGAGCCCCTTTGCGGGCCTGAGCCCCTTTGCGGGTCCGGGCCCCTTGCGGGTCCGGGCCCCTTGCGGGTCCCTCCGGTTCCGGACCGCTAGTCGTAGCCGGCCTCCAGGTACCACGCACCCCCCTCCACGGTGAGCAGCAGCGCCCGGCCGTCGCCCACCACGACCTGGAACCTCGCCCGGCGGCGGGCGAGCGACTGGTCCCACCAGTACTCGACCGCCGGCCAGGGCCCGGTCCAGCCGTCCACCGGCTCCTCCCGCCCCCGGACCACGACCAGGGCCGGCCGGGCCGACACCCCCGCCCGGCCGTCCACCGTGACCGACCGCCCGGCCTCGTCCAGCACCCGCACCGGCGTGGGCTCCCGCAGCACCACGGCCGGCCACACCTCCGGCAGCCGCCCCGGCCAGGGCGCGTCGGCCGGCACCGCCGCCTCGTACGGCTCGCCCCACGGCACCTTGACCGCCTGCTCCCCCGGGCCGCGCCCGCCGGCCGGCTCGATCCGGCGCAGCCCGGCGTGCCCGAGCACCGCCTGCACCCGGGCGACCGCCCGCTCCACCCGGTCGTCCGCGACGGCCTGGCCCCACAGCGCCAGCTGACGGCCCTGGTCCGGGGAGAGGCCGTCGGGGGCCAGGCGGAGCAGGGTGAAGCCCTCCTGTCCGTCGGTGAAGGTGCCCATGCCCTGCCAGGCCTGGAGCTGCCAGCGGACCCGCTCGGCCAGCGCCGTCGCCGACAGCCGGCCCTCGTGCCGCCACAGCCGGGAAGCCGACCGGCCGTCCGCGCAGGCCACCTCGACGGCCACCCGGCGGCAGGTCAGCCCGGCCCCGGCCAGCCGCCGGTGCAACGCCTCGGCCAGCGTGCGGGCGACGAACACCAGCGGCTCGGCCAGCGGCTCCGGCGGGTCGAAGCGCTGCTCGACGGCGAGGTCCGGCTCCTGGTCGCGCGGCACCAGCGGGCGCGGCTGCAACCCGCGGGCCAGCCGGTGCGCAACCGTCCCGGACGGGCCGAAGCGGTCCGCGACCGCCTCCGGCGGCAGTGCGGCGAAGGCTCCGACGGTGGGCAGGCCGAGCCGACCGAGCAGCTCGGCCAGCGCCTCGTCACCCAGCGCGCTCACGGGGTACGGGGCGAGGAACTCCGCCGTCCGTCCGGCCGGCACCAGCACCCCGGCGCGGGCGGCCAGCACGGCGGCGAACAGGCCGTCGGCGACGCCGACCTGGGCGTGAGGGGGCTCGGGGGGCTCGGGGGCCTGGGGGGCCTGGGGGGTCGTGGGCGTCTCGGGAGTCGCGGGCGTCTCGGGGAACTCGGGGGTCACCGCGCCCGGGACGGCGTCCGGGACGGGCGGCCGGCCGAGGGCGTCCGCCACCGCCGTACGGACCTTGGCGGCCAGCGCCTCCTCGCCGCCGAAGTAGCGGCCCGGGCCCTTCACCGGGATCGCGCACAGGCCGGGGCGGATCACCTCCACCCGGGGCGTGAACGCCTCCACCGCCGCGACCACCGGCTCGAAGCGGCGGGTCTCCGCCTCCGGGTCGCGGTCGCGCAGCTCCAGCTCCGGGCAGAGCCGCTGGGCCAGCTTGAGCCGCTGCCCCTGCCGCACCCCGGCCGCCCGGGCACCCGCCGAGCAGGCGAGGATCCGCCCGCCCTCGGTCACCGCCACCGGGTCGTCGCCGGTGACGGCCACCACCGGCCAGTCCGGGCACCAGACCACCAGCACCCGGGGGGTACGGTCCTCGACGATCCCGGACGGCCCGTTCCCGGACGGCCCGTTCCCCGACGGCCCGTTCCCGGACGGCCCGTTCCTGGACGGCTCGTTGGGCATCTCAGACCACCGCCGCGACGCGTGGTGCCGCCGGTTCCGCCACGGGCTGCGGCTGCAGGTGCTCCCGGACCGGGCGTTCGTGGAACGGGACTCCCTGCAGCGGGCGGTCCTGCAGCGGGTGCTCCCGGAGCGGGCGGTCCTGCAGCGGGCGGTCCTGCAGCGGACGCACCTCGCCGTGCTCGTCCGGCAGCCAGAGCCGGGCGGTCCGGCCGCGCACCGCCGAGCCGCGACCCTCGGCCGCCACCTCGACCTGCCGGCCGGCGAGCTGCCCGTAGCCGTCGCCCAGTCCGAACCAGCGCCCGGACCGCACTCCCAGCCGCAGCACCGCGCCCGGCCAGGGCCCGGCGACCAGCAGCACGCAGCCGCTGCGCCGCAGCACCGCCGCCAGCCGGGCGGCCAGCTTCGGCGGCACCGGGCCGTCCGGGCGCAGCATGACCAGTTCGACCGCGCCGGCCAGCACCGACACCACTTCGGCCCAGTGCGGCCCCGGGTCGTCCGCGACCAGCAGTCGGCGCAGGTCCAGCCCGTACCCCTCGGCGGCGGCGAGCCCGAGGTCCGGCAGCCCGACCGCGGCCGCCCAGCCGCCCTCGGTCTCCCGCACTCCGGCGGCGAGCGCCAGCAGCAGCCCGGTGTCCCCGCCCGCCACCGACACCGCGGTGCCGCGTCGCAGCCCGCCGTCCGGCAGCACCTCCCGCAGCGCGGGCGGCACCGGCAGCAGGCCCCGGGCCTCCGTCCGTCCGTCGCCCGGCTCCCCCGGCACGGCAGCCGGGAGCGCCACCGGCCGGAGCGCGGGGCGGGCGGGCTGCTCGGCGGTGGATTCGAAAGCAGGTTCGAAAACGGGCACAGCTCCAGGATCGAACATTCGTTCGCAAAGATTCAAGTCCGACCCGGTAGCCCCACCCGTCACTCTCCGTGCCGGCTCGCGGCGGGTGCGGCCGATGGGCGAGCCGTCGGCGGGGGCAACGGGCGGGCGGTGGGCGGACGGTGGGCGGGCAGCAGCACTCGACCGACCGGGTGGCGCCGCTCGGCCGACCGGACTACCGACAAGCATTCTTTCCTTGACAAATTTTTTTGTCGGATGGACTCTGGAGGAGTGCTGGACGTCGCTGTGATCGAAGAACCCGCCGCGGCCGAGGCGTCCCTGGACCCGATCCGGGCCCGGATCCTCGCCGCCCTGGCCGAGCCCGGCTCGGCCGCCATGCTGGCCGGCCGCCTGGGCCTGCCCCGGCAGAAGGTCAACTACCACCTGAAAGAACTGGAGCGGCACGGGCTCGTCGAACTCGCCGAGGAGCGGCGCAAGGGCAACGTCACCGAACGGGTCTACCGCGCCACCGCGGCGTCCTACGTGATCTCCCCCAGCGTCCTGGCCGCCGTCAGCCCGGACCCCGACCGCTCCCCCGACCAGCTCTCCGCCCGCTGGCTGCTGGCCCTCGGCTCCCGGCTGGTCCAGGAGGTCGGGACCCTGCTGACCGGCGCCGCCCGCGCCCGGCGGCGGGTCGCCACCTTCGGCATCGACGCCCAGGTGCGGTTCGCCTCCGCGGCCGACCGGACGGCCTTCGCCGAGGAACTGTCCCAGGCCGTGGCCGCCCTCGTCAGCCGCTACCACGACGAGTCCGCCCCCGGGGGCCGCAGCCACCGGGTGGTCGTCGGACTCCACCAGATCCCCTCAGCGGCACGGCCCGGGGCCTCAGCAGAAACGGCCGGAGCCGGGGCGCCCCCCGCCGGGGCCGCGACGGAGACGGCCGGGACCGACGCGGAACAGCCCGAGATCGAACCGAACCAGGAGAACCCGCGATGACCCACCCGTTCGAGATCGAGCTGGAGACCTCCCTGCCCGCGAGCCCCGAGCAGGTCTGGGAGGCGATCGCCACCGGACCGGGGATCGACTCCTGGTTCATGGGCCGCAACGAGCTGGACCCGCGCGAGGGCGGCACCGCCGTCATGGAGACCGGGGGCCACCGCGCGGAGGCGGTGATCACCGCCTACGAACCCGGCAAGCGCCTGGCCACCCGCACGGCCACCGCCGAGGACGGCCGCTTCATGGCCTTCGAGTACCTGATCGAAGGCCGGGACGGCGCCGCCACCGTGCTCCGCGTCGTCCACAGCGGTCTGCTCGGCGACGACTGGCAGGACGAGTACGACGCGCTGCGCCGCGGCTGGCCCTTCCACCTCCACACGCTCCGCGAGTACCTCGCCCACTTCCCCGGGCGCACCGCCACCCCCGCCTTCGCCGCGGCGCCGTCCGCCGGGCGGCCGGAGCCGGAGGTCCGGGCGGCCCTCGCCGACGCACTGTCACTGCCCCTGCCGGTCAAGGTCGGTGCACGGGCCCACGGCGGACCGGCCGGCCTGCCGCCGCTGGACGGCGAGGTGGTCTGGGCGGACGACGAGCGCCTGGAGGTCCGCACCGCCGACGGGCTCTACACCTTCCACCACGGCTCGGGTCTGGTGCTGATGTTCCACCACCTCTTCGGCCCGGCGCCGGAGGAGGCCGAAGCCTCCTGGCAGCAGTGGCTGACCGGTCTCCTCGCCTGACCGCCTGGCCGCTTGGCCACCTGACCGCCTGACCGCCTGACCGCCTGACCGCCCCCAGCCCACACGCGTACGAGGAACAGAGGAACCACCGATGCGCACCCTGATCAGCACGGCCTTCATCTCGCTCGACGGCGTCGTCGACTCCCCCGGCGGCGAGCCCGGCTACCGGAACGCCGGATGGACCTTCAAGGACATCGAGTTCGTCCCCGAGGCGTTCGAGATCAAGGGGCGGGAGCAGGAGGAGGCCACCGCGATGCTGCTGGGCCGGGTCAGCTACCAGGCGTTCAGCCCGGTGTGGCCGGACATGGCGGACTTCGCCCGCTACAAGACCCTGCCCAAGTACGTCGTCTCCACCACCCTCACCGACGACGACCTGGTGCCGAACTGGGGCGAGACCACCATCCTGCGCTCGCTCGACGAGGTCGCCGCCCTGAAGGAGACCGAGGGCGGCCCGATCATCGTCCACGGCAGCGCCGCCCTGAACCGGGCCCTCTCGGACGCCGGCCTGATCGACCGCTACCACCTGCTCGTCTTCCCCGTCCTGCTCGGCGCGGGCAAGCGCCTGTTCAGCACCACGGACAAGGACGCCCAGAAGCTGAAGCTGGTCGAGCACGCGGCCTACGACAACGGCCTGCAGAAGCAGGTCTTCGACGTGGTCCGCTGACGCCCCAGGGGATCGACGATCGGGTCCCCGTTGGGATTGACGGTTCGTCAATTCTCCTGCACCGCAAGCCGCGTGGACGTCCACCGGGTTCGGCCGCCGCACCGGGAACCGGGCCTTCCGGCGTTCGTCGGGCGGCCGAACCCGGTGGGCGGCCGAACCCGGTGGACAGGCGTCCGGTGGTCAGCAGACTGGTCCCATGACTGTGACGGACGACAAGACCGACCTCCGGATCTACCTCCAGGACGCCCGCGACGCGCTGCTCTGGAAGCTCGACGGCCTCTCCGAGTACGACCTGCGCCGCCCGCTCACCCCCACCGGGACGAATCTGCTCGGCCTGGTCAAGCACCTCACCGGGGCCGAGGCGATGTACTTCGGCGACACATTCGGGCGCCCCTTCCCCGAGCCGACCCCGCTGTGGTTCATCGGCGACACCGAGCCGAACGGCGACCTGTGGGCGCGGGCGGACGAGAGCACCGAGGAGATCGTCGGACGCTACCGCCGGGTCTGGGCGCACTCGGACGCCACCATCGAGGCCCTGCCGCTGGACGCGACCGGCCGGCTGCCGTTCGGCGACCGGCCCGAGCAGACCCTGCACCGGGTCCTCGTTCACATGATCGCCGAGAGCCACCGGCACGTCGGCCACGCCGACCTGGTCCGCGAACTCGTGGACGGCGCCGTCGGTCAGCGCCCGGACGGCATCAACACCGCCGAGGGCGACGCCGACTGGTGGCGGGCCCACCACGACCGCGTGGAGCAGGCCGCCCGGAAGGCCGGCGGCCTCGCCTGACCCACGGGGTCACCTGACCCGGCCCAGGCCTCAACCCCTGGCCCCGGAGCCGGGGCCGGGGGGCGGTCAGCGGGTGGCCCGCAGCCCTCGTGCTCCAGGACGTCCCGGTCACCGTAGAGTGCGCGCATGACCGAGGCGGAACAGGGCGTGCGGACGGCCGTCCGGTGCCGGGACTGCGGGGGCACCGCCGTCCGCAGCGTCGGGCAGTTCCTGATGCACGGGCGGGACCTGTGGTGGGACGCCGAGCGCTCCTGCCCGCACTGCGGCGCCTACCTGTGCGAGCACTCGGGGCCGGAGGAACTGCCGGGCGACGTCCGCGAGGCGCTGCTGACCGCCCACGGACCGGCCCGGCTCCGGCTCACCGGACCGCTCGCCGACCCGGTCGCGGCGCTGCGGGCGCTCCGCGAGGGCTCGGCGGCGTCACTGCCGCAGGCGCGTGAACTCCTCGACCGGCTGAGGCACTTCGGGCTCGCCGGGACAGCCGTCGAGATGGCGTACTGGCGGGCCCGGCTGGCCGAGCGGGGCATCGCGGCGGAGGTCGAGGACGGCTTCGGCCGGGCGTACCGGTACGTGGGGCCGCCGGAGCTGCGGGAGGCCGGTGGGCCCGGCGGTCAACCGGTCCGGACGGCCGACGAGTTCACCGCCTGGATCGGTACGCGGACCGCGCAGGATTCGGCGGAGCCGTTCACCTTCGTGGTCGACCTGGGCGGCGCACTGCGGCTCGCCCCGCGCCGCAGCGAGCACGTGGCCTGCGCGGGTGGGGAGTTGGTGCTGAGCGCCGGGGAGATCGGGTTCCGGCGCTCGGGCGGAGGCGGAGGCTGGGAGGTCGGGACGGTCAGCAACCAGTCCACCGGCTACTGCCCCGACACCACCTCCTGGCCCGCCGTGACCGCCGCCCTCACCCGCATCGGCCTGCCGCACCCGGGTGCCTTCACGTACGGGGCGGTCTTCCGCCGCTGCCCCGGGTGCACCATGGTCAACCTCGTCCGGGAGGAGCACTACGCCTGTGCCTTCTGCGACGCGGACCTGCCCGAGCAGTGGAACGTGGACCCGGCGGCAGGGGCGTAGCCGGCCGGCCCCGGGTGGGGCCGGAGCGGGGCCGCGGCGGGGCCGGAGCGGCGCGGCCGAAACCCGCGGCGACAAACCCGCGCGGCGATGTCGGGCCGGGCCGCTAGGGTCTGGGGGTCAGGGCCGGGGAGGGGTGGGGTACGTGGGGTGTGAGCAGGTGCCGGGTTCGCCGGGCGGAGTGGTGCACGCGCAGAGCCGGGAGTTCCTGGCGCGGGAGGGGCTGCCGACCGCGGGGGCGTTCCTGGAGTTCGGGGCGGTGCGGCCGTTCCCGGCGGACGCGGAGCGGCTGTTCGTCCTGGGGGAGACGGACTACTGCACGCCCTTCGCCGCCGTCGGCAACCTCGTCCTGCTGGACGGGGCGACCGGTGAGGTGTTCCTGGACAACGGCGGCCCGCGACGGGACCTGCTGGCCTCCGACCTGGCGGCGCTGGCCGGCCTGGTGCGGGAGGTGGAGACGGTCGCCGAGGCGGCCCGGCGGCCGGAGGCACTGGACGGGCGGCGCGGCCCGGCGGTGGTGGCCGAGGTCATGGCGCGGGCCGAGCGGCGGATGCGGGAGGTCGATCCGGGCCTGTTCGCGAACGGCTCCACGCCGCCCGCGCACTGGGGCACCGCGCTGCTGGTGCACGCGCTGGGCTGGGGTGCGCTGCCGGGCGGTCCGGGCGGGCCCGCGTACGAGGTCGGCCCGGAACTGGTGGCGGAGCTCGCGGCGCTGACAGACGAGGACGACGGCCCCGGCCGGGTTCACCGCTTCCGGCCCGAGTACCTGCCCGCCGCCCTGGTGCACGAGCCGACCCGGCGGCTGCTGACCGATGTCGGGCTGCCGCTGGGCGGGGCGATGTTCGGGGTGTGCGACGAGCCGCTGGTCACCATGGGCGAGGCGTACCCGGAGTACTTCGACGGCGAGGAGGACCGCCCGTACCAGCGGGACTTCATCGCCCTCGGGGACTGGCCGACGGACCTCACGATCGCGCTGGACGGCGCCACCGGCCGGCTGGAGCTGCCCGACTGGTACGACGACGGCCAGCCCGAGGCCTACCTGAACCGCGACCTGTCCGCCCTGCTCTACGCCCTCTGGACGTACGAGCGGCTGCGCGCCGAGTGGGAGCGCTGGGACTACGGCCGGGGCCACGACACCTGGGCGGTGTTCGACCCGCAGTCGCTGCTGAGCACGGTGGTGGACCGGCTGGTGGAGGCCGTCGACCCGGAGGCCTTCGCCTCGCCCGGCTGCTCCTGGCGGCTGCTCGCCGAGGACGGGCACATGGGCGGCATGCTGGGGTGACACCGCTTCCCGCCCGGTCGGCCACCGCGCAGCGACCGGGCTTACGCTGGGCCGATTCTGATCATCCGGAAGGACGGACGAGGATGCACAGCGATACGGGGGACCTCTACCGCGGCTTCGCGGAGCGGGAGGCCCGCGGCAACTCGGCGATCTACCAGGACCTGGCCGAACACGTCGCCAGGGACGAGGAGGTGCGCGCGCTGCTGGACGGGCTGCCGACCGCGAAACGGCAGCCGAACCTGCTGTTCGGCGCCGTCCGCCACCTGGGCGGCCCGGTGACGGAGGGCTGGCCCGCCTTCCGCGCCTGGGTGACGGCCCACTGGGACGAGGCGTCGGCCACCATGCTGAAGCGCCGGACGCAGACCAACGAATCGGGCCGCTGCGCCACCCTGCTGCCACTGCTGGCGACGCTTCCGCAGCCGCTCGCACTGATCGAGGTGGGCGCCTCGGCCGGGCTCTGCCTGTACCCGGACCGGTACCGCTACCGGTACCTGCCCGCCGACGGCACGGGCGCCCCGGTGGCCGAGTTCGGCGCCGCGGCGAGCCCGGTGACGCTGGACTGCGCGGTGAGCGGGCCGGTGCCGCTCACCACGCTCCTGCGGGAGCGGCTGCCGGAGGTGGTGTGGCGGGCCGGGATCGACCTCAACCCGCTGGACGTCCGGGCCGAGGAGGACATGCGCTGGCTGGAGTCGCTGGTCTGGCCGGAGCAGACCCACCGGCTGGACCGGCTGCGCGGCGCCGTACGGGTCGCCCGGGCCGAGCCTCCGCTGCTGGTGCGCGGTGATCTCAACGCGACGGTACGGGAATTGGTGGCGCAGGTGCCGGCGGGGACGACCCCGGTGGTGTTCCACAGCGCCGTGCTCGCGTACCTGTCGCCGGAGGCGCGGGAGGAGTTCGCGGTGACCGTGCGCGAGCTGCCCGGGCACTGGATCTCCAACGAGGCGGTCTCCGTGCTGCCGGCCGTCGCCCGGCGACTGCCCCGCCCGGCCCCGCCCGGATCCGGGCTGTTCGCGCTCGCCCTGGACGAACGGCCGGTGGCCTTCACCGGCCCGCACGGGCAGTCCCTGGACTGGTTCGGCGACGCGTAGGCGGCCACGGCCGGGCTCGGACGGGCGTGGCCGGCGCGGAAGGGCTCGGACGGGCGTGGCCGGCGCGGCCCGGTGTAGGCCACCGGAGCCGAAACGGACGGTCTGCGAGTCCGGACTTGAAGCTGCCGCAGCGGCAACTCCTACCGTCGTGACCAGGGCCGGAGGAACCGGCCCCGGTACGACGAACGTGGAACCCGGGAACGGAACCCGGGAGCGAGGGGAGGCGGCCATGGCCTGGCCGATCGCGGAGGTCGCCCGGATGTCCGGGGTGACCGCCCGGACCCTGCGGCACTACGACGAGATCGGGCTGCTGCCGCCGGCCCGGATCGGCTCCAACGGCCACCGCTACTACGAGGAACGGCAGTTGCTGCAGCTGCAGCAGATCCTCGTACTGCGGGCGCTGGGCGTGGGGCTGACCGAGATCGCCCGGATCCTGGGCGACCAGGTGGACGAGCTGGACGCCCTGCGGGGCCACCACCTGCGGCTGGTCGCCGAACGCGACCGACTGGACGCCCTGGCCGCCACCGTCTCCCGCACGATCGCCGACCTGGAACGCCTTCGGAAGGACGGCACACCCATGACCATCAACCGCCCCGAGAACCTGTTCGAGGGCATCCGGCCCGCCGACGTCGACGCCAGTCTGCGTGACTTCCCCGAGCACGCCGATGCCGCCCGACGTGCGACGGCCGCGATGAGCCCGGACGAGATCGAGGCCGGGCAGCGCGAGCGGACCGCGCGCATGATCCACCTGGCCGAGCTGCTGGCGGCCGGTCACCCGGCCGACGCCGAGCCCGTGCAGAGCACGATCGACGAGGAGTACCGGCTGCTCGGCACGATCCGGTCGGTCCCGGTGGAGGAGTACCTGGCGATCGCCCGTTCCTGCACCGAGAACGACCAGTGGAGCGCCGCGTACGAGGCCATCGCCCCGGGCCTGGCCGCCTACCAGCGGGCCGCCATGGAGGCGTACGCGGCGGCGCGGCTGACCTGAGTGCGGCCGGCCCGAGTGCGGCCGGTTTGAGTGTGGCGGCGCGAGTGCGGCTCACCTGAGTGCGGCCGACCCCGCCGAGCGGGCCGCCCCGCAGGGACGAACCCTGCGGGGCGGCCCTCACCGGCGCTCCACCCGCCCTTCACCGGCCGACCGGTGGAGGGCCACCCCCGCCCCGCCGTCACTCCGTCCGCAGCGCCGTGACCGTCCGGGTCCGGGCCGCCCAGGTGGCGGGGAGGGCGGCGCCGAGCAGGGCCAGCACCAGGCCACCGAGGACCAGCGGCCCCACCACCGACGGGCCGAACACACCGAGATCCACGTCGGGCACGCCGATCCCGGCGGCGCGGGCCATCGCGGGCATCACCCAGTGGTGCACCGCGATCCCGACCGGCACCCCGATCAGCCCGGCCACCAGCCCGCTGCCGCAGACCGAGGTGAGCACCATGCCGACGGTCTGCCGGGGCGACATCCCGAGCGCCTTGAGCACCCCGAGGTCGTGCACCCGCTCCCGGGTGTCCAGCAGCACCGTGTTGAGCACCCCGAGCCCCGCGACGACGGAGAGCAGCAGCGTGAGCGTCCCCGCCAGGGTGTTCATCGCCAGCATCACGATGTTGATGTGCTGCTCGCCGGGCTCGGCGCTCAGCCCCAGCGGCCGGACCGCGCCGTCCAGCGCGTCGGCGTACGTCTTCGGGTCGGTGCCGGAGGTGAGGTCGATGTGGAAGGCGATCGCCTCCGCGGCGACGGCGCCGCCGATCGGGGCCAGCGTGGCCCGGTCCAGGTACACGAAGTCCTCGGTGGCCAGGACCTCGCCGGTGATCCTCGCCGGGGTGGTGCGGCCGTGGTCGGTGAGCGTCACGGTGTCACCGACCTTCGCCTGGTTGGCGCGGAGGAAGGCCGATCCGACCACGACCTCGCCGGGGCCGCCGAACCAGCGGCCGGAGACCAGCTGGTAGCCGGCCCACGAGGTGTCACCGCTGAACGCGACCACCTCGGTGCGACCGGTGTTCCCGGCCACGGCCGCCCGGGCCGGGACACTGCTGTACCAGGCCCGGGTGCCCGGGCGGGCGCCGATCGCCCGGGCCACGGCCGCCTCGTCCACCTGCTCGGCGGGCTTCGTGGCGCCCTCGATCGGGGCCTGGACCACGACCTTGCCGCCGCGCCCGGCCTCCAGGCCGTCCTGGAGCAGGCCGAGCGAGAGCGTCAGGCCGACGCAGAGGGTGACCCCGGCCGTACCGAGCACCACCGCGGCCCCCGTGGTCGCCGAACGGCCCGGCCGGTTGAACGGGCTCGCCAGTCCGAGGCTCAGCGAGCGCGGCACCGGCAGCCGCCCGATCCCGTTCCGGACCCGCGCCGACAGACCCGGGGCTCCGGCCCGGTCGGGGCCGCCCCGGGCGGCCAGGGCGGCGGCCCGTTTTGCGCCCGGCGCCGTCCGGCCGACCGCGAGCGCCTCCACCGTGCGCAGCCGTCCGGCCCGCAGCGCCGGCACCAGCGCGGTGCCCGTCACGGCGGCCAGGGCCGCCAGCGGAACCGCGAAGTCCACCCAGAGCGGGATGCCGAGCAGGCCGCCGCGCAGCGCCTTGCGGGCGATGCCGAGGACCGGTACGGAGAGCAGGTTGCCGCCGAGCACGCCGAGCGCCGTACCGATCCCGGCGGGTATCAGCGCCTGGCCGACGTAGGCGCGCGCCACCTGGGCCGGGGTGAATCCCAGGGACTTGAGGATGCCGATCCGCCGGGTGGCGGCGGTGACGGCGCCGCTGACCACGACACCGATGATCAGCACCGACATGGCGAGGCCGAGCACCCCGAAGGCCGTGACGAACGGGACGAAGGTCGAGGCCGTCCGGTCGGCCTCCTGCTGGGCGGGCCGGTAGGAGGTCGCCTTGACGAGCGCGCCGGCCGGCACCGCGGCGGCGAGCGCGGCGTGGTCGGCCTCCACCTCGGCGTCGGTGCCGGCGTGCGCGAAGCGGTAGAGGTACTGGGCGGCGGCCGTCGTGCCCGGCGCGGTCAGCCCGGCGACCTGCTCGGGGGCGACCCAGCCGTCCGCGCTCCAGGAGACGGAGGCGGCGAGGCCGACCACCTTGAGCGTCGGGTGCCCGGGGAGGTCCGGGAACTGCATGCTGTCGCCGACGGCGAGCGGCGAGCGGCCGTCCGCGAACACCACCTCACCGGGGCCCGCGACCCAGCGGCCCGTGGTGATCCGCAGGCCGTCCAGCGGGCCGTCCTGCGCCCGGCCGACCAGCGTCATCGGCGGGAGCAGGCTGCCGGGCGGCGGCAGCTCGGTGCCCTCCCCCGAGCGCGGCTGGACGGTGACCGCCGGGTACGGGCCGGCCGAGGCCGTCACACCGGGCGCGTGGGCGGCCGTGGCGAGCCGGTCGGGGCTCGCCCCGGCCGGGTCGTAGAGCACGTTGAGATGCGCGCCGTGCTGGTCGGTGAAGGACCGCTGGTACGGGCCCTGGGCGGCGACCAGCAGGCCGACCGCGAGGATGCACGCCGTCACGGACATCATGGTGGTGAGCACCATGACCAGGGTCTGCACCCGCTTGCGGCCCACCCCGGCCCGGACCACCTTGCCGAGGACACTCATGCGTCCACCCCGCTCCGCTCCTCGGGGGCGTCCGCCCGTCCGTGCCCTTCCCCCGCCCGCGCGCACCGCGGCGCGCCCCACCCCACGCTCACCGCGCACCCCCGGGGGCCGGCACGGCCGCGGTGTCCCGGACCAGCCGGCCGTCGAGCAGTTCGATCGTCCGGTCCGCGCAGGAGTCGGCGAGCGCGGTGTCATGGGTGACCAGCAGGATCGTCTGCCCCTCCGCGTTGAGCCCGCGCAGCAGGTCGCGGACGTCGGCGGCCGAGGCGGTGTCCAGCGCGCCGGTGGGCTCGTCGGCCAGCAGCACCGGCGGACGGTTCATCAACGCCCTCGCCACCGCGACCCGTTGACGCTCGCCGCCGGAGAGCCGGCCGGGGAACGCCCTGGCGTGCCGGGCCACCCCCAGCCGCTCCAGCAGCTCGCCGGCCCGGGCGCGGGCCTGCTCCCTCCGCATTCCGGCGAGCTGGGCCGGGAGCAGCACGTTGTCCTCGACGTTCAGGTCGTCCAGCAGGTTGAAGAACTGGAACACCATGCCGATCCGCCGCCGCCGGAACTCGGCCAGCGCGGCCTCGCCGAGCTCGTGGACGGCCACGCCGTCCACCTCCACCGTGCCCTCGCTCGGGCGGTCGAGGCCGGCGATCAGGTTCAGCAGGGTGGACTTGCCGCTGCCCGAGCGGCCGAGCACGGCCAGCGCCTCGCCCGCCCGCACCTCCAGGTCGAGCCCGGCCAGGGCGGGGCGGGCGGCGTCGGATCGGTCGTACGTCCTGCTGACGCCGCGGATCCGGATGATCGGCGCGTTCACTGGCCCTCCACGGTTCGGGGTCCGGCCCCGGGCGGACCCGGACCGGCTGACGGGACACGACGCTACGAACCGGCCCGGGGGTACGGACAACCGTCTGGACGGCGTCTTCGGGGTGTATCCAGATACACCCCGCATTGGGTGTCCAGGCCTAGAGCGCAGGCCACCGCAGCCGGGCAGACTGAGCCACCGGAAGATCAGGAACCGGGGTCCGCGGGGCCCGCGGGGGCTGCGGGGGCTGCGGGCCCGGGGGCTGCGAAGCCCCCGGGCAGGGGCTCCGGAACGGCGAGGGGGCGCTTCATGGGGATGCAGGCGGATGCGAACGTGGCGGCCCGGCTGGGCCGGGCCTGCGTGGAGGGCGTGCGCGCCTGGTACGTGGTGACGCTGGCCGTGACGGGCCTGGTCTCGCTGCTGGCCGGGCCGCTCCTGCTGGCCTCCGCGCTGTTCGGCCCGGAGGAGTCCGGGCAGTTCGGGCCGGGCGGCCCGTTCATCCTGCTTGTGCCGTCGGGAACGGTCGCCCTCTGGGCGCTCTGCTGGGCCACCGGGGGCGGCGGTCGGGCCGTCGGGGCCGCCCTGTTCGCCCCGGGCGCGCTCGCGGTGATGGCGACGCACCTCTACGGCGGTGCCGCGCCCGGCGGCCGGTCCGTCTCGCTCTGGCTGTCGCCCTCGCTGCTGATGCTCGGGCTGTTCGGCGCGCGCTGGATCGCGGGCGAGACGAGGCGGGTGGTCGGGAAGTGGAGCGGGCGGCCGGTCCCGGTGCCGTACCGCCGCCCGCCCGGCGCCACCGGCCCCTGGCAGCGGCTGCGGGCGGGCGGCTGGCTGGCCGACCCGGCGACCTGGCGTGACGTGGCCTGGGCGCTCCTCACCGGCTTCGCGGTGCTGCTCACCGCCGCGGTCATCGTGCTGACCCCGGTCGCCCTGGAGGTCTTCGGCCGGAACGGGCCGTTCTTCCCGCTCGGCATGATCTACGGGATGGGGCTGTGGGCGGCGCCGGCCGCCGTCCTGTGGGCCGCCCCGCCGGTCCTGCGGATCCACGAGCGGGCCGCCCGGGCCCTGCTCGGGCCCTCCCGGCGGGCCCAACTCGCCAGCCAGGTCAGCCACCTGGCGCGGACCAGGGCGGACACCATCGACGCCGGGGCCGCCGAACTGCGCCGGATCGAGCGGGACCTGCACGACGGGGCGCAGGCCCGGCTGGTGGCCCTCGGCATGCTGCTGACCGTGGCCGAGCAGCTGAAGGACGACCCGGACGCCCTGGCCCCGCTGCTGGCCGAGGCCCGGACGTCCTCGGTGAAGGCGCTGGGCGAGCTGCGGGACCTGGTCCGCGGCATCCACCCCCCGGTGCTCGCCGACCGCGGGCTGGCCGACGCGGTGCAGGCGACCGCGCTGGACCTGCCGCTGCCGGTCACCTTCACCGGCACCCTGACCGGCCGGGCACCGGCACCGGTGGAGTCGGCCGCCTACTTCGCGGTCACCGAGCTCCTGGCCAACGTGGTGAAGCATGCGGGCGCCTCGCGCGTCTGGATCGAGATAGGGCACAGTGGCGGGCTGTTGCGGATATCGGTCACCGACGACGGGCGCGGCGGCGCCGACCCGTCCCGGGGCACCGGTCTCAGCGGAACCGAACGCCGACTGGCCGCCTTCGACGGGGTGCTCGCGATCAGCAGTCCGTCCGGCGGGCCGACCATCGTGAACCTGGAGATCCCGTGCGCGTTGTCATCGCCGAAGACCTCTTCCTCCTCCGGGACGGCCTGACCCGGCTGCTGGAAGCCAACGGGATGAAGGTCACCGCGGCGGTCGAGAACGGCGACCAGCTGCTCGCCGCGGTCGCCGCCGACCGGCCCGACATCGCTGTGGTCGACGTCCGGCTGCCGCCGAGCTTCACCGACGAGGGGCTGCGGGCCGCGCTGGCCGCCCGTCAGGCCCACCCCGGCCTGCCCGTCCTGGTGCTGTCGCAGTTCGTGGAGCAGCTGTACGCGCGCGAGCTGCTGGCCGGCAGCACCGGCGGGATCGGCTACCTGCTCAAGGACCGTGTGATGGACGGCACCCAGTTCATCGACGCCGTCCGGCGGGTCTCCCAGGGCGGCACCGCGATGGACCCGGAGGTGATCACCCGGCTGCTCACCCACAACTCCTCGGCCGGCCCGGTCTCCACCCTCTCCCCGCGCGAGCGGCAGGTGCTGGCGCTGATGGCGGAGGGCCGCTCCAACGCCGCCATCGCCCAGCAGCTGGTGATCACCGAGCGGGCGGTCGCCAAGCACACCGCGTCGATCTTCGTCCGGCTCGACCTCCAGCCCTCGGACGACGACAACCGCCGGGTGCTGGCCGTCCTGGCCTACCTCAACAACACCTGAACGGGGTCGCCGACCGCGCCGCGCCCTCGATCGAAAACCGCCACTTGATCGTCTACCGACAAGTGGTGGGCGGCCCTCCGCTGCAGGGGGCTCGCCCGCCGCCGAAGCGGTCATTTAAGCTGGTGAAGTGCTCATCCTTGTTCGCCGCCGCCACGTGGACCTGCTCCGCGTGACCAGCATGTCCTGTCGACGCTCCGGCTGAACCTCGCTCCACCCACCTTCAGGCGGCCCCACCACCCGGCCGCCCCCGCCTCCCGGCTCCCGGAGCACCCGCCGCACCAGGCGCGGCTCCGGCGCCCCCGGTCGACCACCGGGCCAGGCCGGGACGAGACCCAGCGGATGTCACACATGACGCAGCAGCACACGCCCGTACCCGAAAACGGCTCCGGCTCCAACCCCGTAACCGCCCTCCCGGTGATCGACCTCTCGCTCGCCGACGGCAGCCCCGAGGACCGCCGCCGCCTGCACGACGAACTCCGCGCCGCGGCCACCGGCGTCGGCTTCTTCCAGCTCGTCGGCCACGGCGTCACCCCCGAGGAGACGGCCGCGCTCACCCGGGCCATGCGCGCCTTCTTCACCCTCCCCGAAGCCGACCGGCTCGCCGTGAGCAACCTCAACTCCCCGCACTACCGGGGCTACACCCGCACCGGCGACGAGCGCACCGGCGGCAGCCAGGACTGGCGCGACCAGCTGGACATCGGCGCCGAGCTGCCCCCGCACGTCCCCGGCGCCGGAGAGCCCCCGTACTGGTGGCTGGAGGGCCCCAACCAGTGGCCCGAGGCGCTCCCCTCGCTGCGCACCGCCGCGCTCGGCTGGATCGACCACCTCGGCGGGGTCGCCCGGCGACTGCTGCACGAACTCCTCACCGCGATCGGCGCCCGCCCCGACTTCTACGACGACGCCTTCGCGGGCCACCCCCACCTGCGCCTCAAGCTGGTCCGCTACCCCGGCACCGCCCCGGACGGCGCCGGCCAGGGCGTCGGCGCCCACAAGGACTACGGCTTCATCACCCTGCTGCTCCAGGACACCGTGGGCGGCCTCCAGGTCGAACGCGAGGACGGCACGTTCCTGGACGTCCCGCCGCTCGCCGGCGCCTTCGTCGTCAACCTCGGCGAGCTGCTGGAGGTGGCCACCGACGGCTACCTCAAGGCCACCAGCCACCGCGTGGTCAGCCCGCCCGGAGCACGCGAGCGCTTCTCCGTCCCGTTCTTCTACAACCCGCGCCTCGACGCCCACATCGAGCCGCTGGACTTCCCGCTCGCCCACCACGCCCCCGGCGCCACCGAGGACCCGGACAACCCCCTCTTCGCCGACTTCGGCCTCAACGAGTGGAAGGGCTACACCCGGGCCCACCCCGAAGTCACCCGCCGCCACCACGCCGCCCTCGCCTGACCGACCAGGCCGCCGGACATCCCCGGCGGCCCGGGTCGGCCCCGGGTCGGCCCCGACTTGGCCCCGGGTCGACCCCGCCGAGCCGACGAGCCACACCCGGACCGACCCCGCACGCCCGCTGCCACACCCCTGCCCTGCCGGCCCGCCCCGGTCGGCGAGACCCAGGCGGGCCACCGGAACCCAGCCACGACGCCCCCGCCCCGAGCCGCCTCCCGGCACACGGGCGGGAGCGTCGCCGTACCCACGCACCGGAGGCCTCCTGCTCCGTCGCGTCCCGGCGCCCTACCGCTGCTCGGCCGGCCTCACGCCCGGCCCGGCGCCGACAGCCACCACCGGGCGCCGCCCCGAGCCCGACCGCGCAGGCCGCCGGTGGACCGGCACCGGCCGCACTGTCACACTGCTGCTGTCACAGCAGGAGTGTGCCAGCGCGGGAGGCAGTAGATGGGGGAGCACGGCGCCGGGACGGGCGAGGTGCGGCTGACGGTGGACGAGTTGGCGGCGCGGGCCGGGGTGACCGTGCGGACGGTGCGGTTCTACGGGACGAAGGGGCTGCTGCCGCCGCCGGAGCTGGGGCCTCGGCGGGTGGGGCTGTACGGGGCGGCGCACCTGGACCGGCTGGGGCTGATCGAGGAGCTGCAGCGGCAGGGGCTGACGTTGGCGGCGATCGAGCGGTACCTGGCGCGGTTGCCGGAGGACAGCACGCCGCTGGACCTGGCGATCCACCGGGCGCTGGTGGCGTCCTGGACGCCGGAGGCCGCCGAGGAGCTGGGGCGGGCACAGCTGGAGCGGCGGGCCGGGCGGGGGTTGTCGCAGGCGCAGGTCGAACGGCTGGCGGCGATGGGCGTGCTGGAGCGGACCGACGACCCGGAGGTGTTCCGGGTGGATCCGGGCCTGCTGCCGCTGGGCGTGCGGATCCTGGACGTGCCGATCCCGCTGGAGACGCTGCTGGCGGCCCGCGCCGTGGTGCTGGAGCACAGCCGGGCGACGGCGCGGGAGTTGCAGCGGCTGTTCCGGGAGACGGTGTGGAAGCCGTATCGGGAGAGCGAGCCGGCACCGGAGGAGCTGGCCCGGATGAAGGCGCTGACGGACCACATCCAGCCGATGGTGGCACAGGCCCTCGTCACGGCGTTCCAGCGCTCGCTCCGGGAGGAACTCGGCGAGGAGCTGAACGAGGAGCTCGACGAGGACCTGCGCGACGAGGACCCGCACGAGGAGCTCGGCAAGGACCTGCACGAGGACCGCAGCCAGGGCTAGGACCCCGGGCGGGGCCGCGGCGCGCGCGGCCCCGCCCGGTCCCGGGCCGTCCCCGGGTCAGTCGGTGAACGTCCGGCCCTCCGCCGCGATCCGCTCCAGCAGCGCCGGGGGCGCGAAGCGCTCGCCGTACGCGGCGGCGAGTTCGCGGGCGCGGGCCGCGAAGCCGGCCGGGCCGCCCTCGTACCCGTTGATGTACTGGAACACGCCGCCGGTCCAGGCCGGGAAGCCGATGCCGAGGATCGAGCCCACGTTGGCGTCGGCGACCGAGGTCAGCACGCCCTCCTCCAGGCAGCGGACCGAGTCCAGGGCCTCGCTGAACAGCATCCGCTCCTTGAGGTCCTCGAACGGGACGTCGGAGGGATCGACGGCGCCGGCACCGCCGAAGTGCTCCAGCAGCCCGGGCCAGAGCCGCCCGCGCTTGCCGTCCTCGCCGTACTCGTAGAAGCCGGCGCCGCCGCTGCGTCCCGGGCGGCCGAACTCGTCGACCATCCGGTCGACCACCGCGTCCGCGGGGTGCGGCGTCCAGGTGCCGCCGCCGGCCTCGACCGCGCGCCGGTGCTCGTCGCGGATCTTGCGCGGCAGGGTGAGGGTGAGCTCGTCCATCAGGGAGAGCACCTTGGCGGGGTAGCCGGCCTGGGCGGCGGCCTGCTCGACGGAGGCGGGGTGGATGCCCTCGCCGACCATGGCGACGCCCTCGTTGATGAACTGGCCGATCACCCGGGACGTGAAGAAGCCGCGCGAGTCGTTGACCACGATCGGGGTCCTGTCGATCTGGCGGACCAGGTCGAAGGCCCGGGCGAGGGCCTCGTCGCCGGTCTGCGGGCCGCGGATGATCTCCACCAGCCGCATCTTGTCGACCGGCGAGAAGAAGTGCAGGCCGATGAAGTCGCCGGTGCGTCGGACGCCTTCGGCGAGCAGCCCGATCGGCAGGGTGGAGGTGTTGGAGCAGAGCAGCGCGTCGGGGGCGACGACGCCCTCGATCTCCTGGAACACCTTGTGCTTGAGCTCGGTGTTCTCGAAGACGGCTTCGATCACCGCGTCGCAGCCGGCCAGGTCGGCGGCGTCGCCGGTGGGGGTGATCCGGGCGAGCAGTTCGTCGCGCTTGGCCTCGGTGGAGCGGCCGCGGGCGACGGCCTTGTTCAACAGGCCTTCGGAGTAGGCCTTTCCACGCTCGGCGGCCTCGGTGCTGACGTCCTTGAGCACGACCTCGATGCCGGCCTTGGCGCAGGCGTAGGCGATGCCCGCGCCCATCATGCCGGCGCCGAGCACGGCGACCTTGCGGACCGGCCGCTTCTCGACGTCCTTGGGGCGCCCGGCACCGGAGTTGACGGCCTGCATGTCGAAGAACAGCGCCTGGATCATGTTCTTGCTGGTCTGACCGCAGGCGAGTTCGGTGAAGTAGCGGGCCTCGATCACCATCGCGGTGTCGACGTCCACCTGGGCGCTCTCCACCGCGGCGGCCAGGACGTTGCGCGGGGCCGGGTAGGGCGCGCCGTTCAGCTGCTTGCGCAGGTTGGCCGGGAAGGCGGGCAGGTTGGCGGCGAAGGCCGGGGTCGCGGGGGTGCCGCCGGGGATCTTGTACCCCTTGACGTCCCAGGGCTGGACGGCGGTCGGGTTGGCGTCGATCCAGACGCGCGCCCGGGCGGCCAACTCCTCCGGGGTGTCGACCAGTTCGTGTACCAGTCCGTGCTCCAGCGCCTGCGCGGGGCGGTACTGGCGGCCCTGCAGCAGGTACTTCAGCAGGGCGTCGGTGATGCCGAACAGCCGCACGGTGCGGACGACTCCGCCGCCGCCGGGCAGCAGGCCGAGGGTGACCTCGGGCAGGCCGATGCGGCTGGCCGGGGTGTTCAGCGCGATCCGGTGGTGGCAGGCGAGGGCGATCTCCAGGCCGCCGCCGAGCGCGCTGCCGTTGACGGCGGCGACGACCGGCTTGCCGAGGGTCTCCAGCGTGCGCAGCGAGCGCTTGATCCGCATGGACTTCTCGAAGACGGCCTCGGCGTCCTCGGTGCGGGCGGCGGAGAGCATCCGCAGGTCTCCCCCGGCGAAGAAGGTCTTCTTGCCGGAGGTGATCACCACGCCGCGCAGCGCGTCGCCGAGGCCGGCCAGGCGCGCGACGACGGCTTCGAAGTCGGCCGTGAAGGCCTCGTTCATGGTGTTGACGGACTGGGTGGGGTCGTCGAGGACGAGGGTGACCACGCCGTCCTGGTCCTGCTCCCAGCGGATGGTGGTGGTGTCGCTCATGAGTTCAGGGTCTCCGAGGGGATCCGAGGGACGGGGGGAGTCAGATGCGCTCGACGATGGTGGCGATGCCCATGCCGCCGCCCACGCAGAGGGTGACCAGGCCGTAGCGCAGGTCGCGCCGCTCCAGCTCGTCGATCACGGTGCCGAGCAGCATCGCGCCGGTGGCGCCGAGCGGGTGGCCGAGGGCGATCGCGCCGCCGTTGACATTCACCTGGTCGTGGCGGAAGCCGAGTTCGCGGATGAAGCGGAGCGCGACGGCGGCGAAGGCCTCGTTGATCTCGACCAGGTCGATGTCGGCGGCGGTGAGCCCGGCCTTGGCGAGCGCCTTGTGGGTGGCCGGGGCGGGGCCGGTGAGCATGATGGTCGGCTCGGAGCCGGAGACGGCGGCGGAGACGATCCGGGCGCGGGGGCGCAGCCCGTACCGCTCGCCGACCTCGCGGTTGCCGATGGCGACGAGGGCGGCGCCGTCCACGATGCCGGAGGAGTTACCCGCGTGGTGGACGTGGTCGATGGCCTCGACCCAGTGGTACTTCTGCAGGGCGACGGCGTCGAAGCCGCCGGCCTCGCCGATCTGGGCGAAGGAGGGCTTGAGGCCGGCCAGGGTCTCGACGGTGGTGCCGGGGCGGATGAACTCGTCGCGCTCCAGCACGACCAGGCCGTTGCGGTCGCGCACCGGGACGACCGAGCGGTCGAACAGGCCGTCCGCCTGGGCCTTGGCCGCGCGGGCCTGGGACTCGGCGGCGAAGGCGTCCACGTCGGTGCGGGAGAGGCCCTCGATGGTGGCGATCAGGTCGGCGCCGATGCCCTGCGGGGCGAAGTTGGTCTCGTAGGCGGTCATCGGGTCGGCGAACCAGGCGCCGCCGTCGGAGGCCATCTTGACCCGGGACATCGACTCCACGCCGCCGGCCAGGATGAGGTCCTCCCAGCCCGAACGGACCTTGGCTGCGGCCAGGTTGACGGCTTCCAGGCCGGAGGCGCAGAAGCGGTTCTCCTGGACGCCGGCGACGGTGTCGGGCAGGCCGGCCGCGACGGCGGCGATCCGGGCGATGTCGGAGCCCTGGTCGCCGATCGGGCTGACCACGCCGAGCACGATGTCGTCGATCGCGGCCGGGTCCAACTCGGGGAAGCGGATGCGCAGTTCGTGGATGAGGCCGACGACCAGGTCGATCGGCTTGGTGCCGTGCAGCGAGCCGTTGGCCTTGCCCCGGCCGCGCGGGGTGCGGATCGCGTCGTAGACGTACGCTTCGGTGGTCACGATGGGATTTGCCTTTCGGGGCGGGGGGCTTGGCAGGTCAGCCGAGGATGGCGCGGCCCACGATCTCCTTCATGATCTCGGTGGTGCCGCCGTAGATGGTCTGGATGCGGCCGTCGGTGAACGCCCGGGCGACCGGGAACTCGCTCATGTACCCGTAGCCGCCGTGCAGTTGGAGGCACCGGTCGGCGGTGCGCTTCTGCAGTTCGGTGGCCCACCACTTGGCCATCGAGGCGTCGGCCGGGGTGAGCGCGTAGCGGTTGTGCTCGGTGATGCAACGGTCGACGAAGGTCCGGGTGACGGCACACTCGGTGGCCAGTTCGGCGATCTCGAAGCGGACGTGCTGCAGCTTGGCGAGCGGCCGGCCGAACGCCTCGCGCTGCTTGACGTAGTCGGTGGTGATCTCGACCAGGTACTCGGCGCCGGCGATCGCCGAGGCCGCGATGGTGAGCCGCTCCTGGGCGAGGTTTTGCATCAGGTGGACGAAGCCGCCGTTGAGCTCGCCGATCAGGTTCTCCTTCGGCACCCGGACGTCCTCGAAGAACAGCTCGGCGGTGTCCTGGGCCTTCTGGCCGATCTTGTCGAGGTTGCGGCCGCGCTCGAAGCCGGGCGTGCCGCGTTCGACGGCCAGCAGGCTCAGGCCGCGCGAGCCGCCCTCGGGGGTGGTGCGGGCCACCACGATGACCAGGTCCGCGAGGATCCCGTTGGAGATGAAGGTCTTGGCGCCGTTGAGCAGGAAGTGGTCGCCGCGGTCGACCGCCTGGGTGCGGATGCCCTGCAGGTCGGAGCCGGCACCGGGCTCGGTCATCGCGATCGCGGTGATCAGCTCGCCGGAGCAGAAGCCGGGCAGCCAGCGGCGCTTCTGCTCGTCGGTGGCGAGCGAGGTGAGGTAGGGGCCGATGATGTCGTTGTGCAGGCCGATCGCCAGCCCGGAGGCACCGGCCCGGGCGAACTCCTCGGCCAGCACGGCGGCGTAGCGGAAGTCCGGGGCGCCGCCGCCGCCGAACTCCTCGGGGACGGCGATGCCGAGCAGGCCCTGCCGGCCGGCCGCGAGCCAGGCGGACCGGTCGACGATGCCGGCCTTCTCCCAGCGGTCGTAGTGCGGCAGCACCTCCTTGGCGAGGAACGCCTTCACGGTGGCCCGGAAGTCGTCGTGCTGCTCGGTGAAGATCTCGCGCTGCAACGCTACTCTCCTTGCTCTGCTACGGAGTCGAGGGCCGACGGGTCGAGTGCCGGTACGCCCCAGTCCCGGGCCACCCCGGCGGTGTCCGCGCCCGGTCGGGCCGGCGGGCGGCGCAGCGCCCCGGGGGTGGCGGAGAAGCGGGGGGCGGGGGCGGGCTGGGTGACGCCGCCCGCCTCGACGTACGTCCCACGGGCCGAGAGGTGTTCGTCCGCGGCTGCCTGACGCATCGTCAATACGGGTTCCACACAGGCGTCGGAGGCGGCGAAGACGGCCTCCCACTCGGCCCTGGTCCGGGTGGCGAAGCGGGCGGCGATCAGGGCGCGCAGCTCGGGCCAGCGGGCGAGGTCGTGCTGGCCGGGCGCGTCCTGGCCCAGCTCCAGCAGCCGGGCGAACTCGGCGTAGAAGCGCGGCTCCAGCGCGCCGACGGCCAGGTGCCCGCCGTCCGCCGCCCGGTAGATCGCGTAGAACGGGGCGCCGCCGTCCAGCAGGTTGACGCCCCGGCGGTCCTGCCAGTGCCCGGCCGCGAGCAGGCCCCACAGCATGCTGCCGAGGTGAGCCGCGCCGTCCACGATCGCCGCGTCCACCACCTGGCCGGCGCCGGTGGCCCGGGCGTGGTGCAGCCCGGCGAGCAGGCCGACGACCAGGTAGAGCGAGCCGCCGGCGTAGTCGCCGAGGAGGTTGGCCGGGATCCCGGGCGGCTCGTCGGCGCCGCCCGGCGCGGCCACCATCCCCAGCACTCCGGCGACCGCCGCGTACCCGAGGTCGTGCCCGGCGGTCGCGGCCCGGGGGCCCTGCTGCCCCCACCCGGTCATCCGGCCGTACACCAGCGCCGGATTGCGCGCCAGGCACGCCCGGGGCCCGACGCCGAGCCGTTCCGCGACGCCCGGCCGGTAGCCCTCGATCAGCAGGTCGGCCCGCTCCACCAGGTCCAGCACCAGTCCGGGCCCCTCGGGCGACTTCAGGTCGACCAGCACCGAGCGCTTGTTGCGGTTGCTGAGGTCGTACGCCGGATCCGTCCCCAGCGGCGACGGCTCCGGCCGGTCCACCCGCACCACGTCCGCCCCGAGGTCCCCCAGCAGCATCGCCGCGAACGGCCCCGGCCCGATCCCGGCCAGCTCCACCACCCGCACACCCGCCAACGGGCCGCCCGAGCCCGCTGCACCGCTTGAGTCACGCACTGGCCGCAGAACCCTTCGGGGTTTGACAGTAAAGCTGTAACACTCGCGATGATAGGCAAGCGACCCGCCGGTAACAAGACCTCCGCACCGGTGCGCACCGCCCCGGGGCCCACCGGTGGAAAACGACCGAGCACCTGTCGGCGTAATGGCCTAGCCTGCAAGGCATCCATTACCGAGGACAACGGGGAAGCGCCATGACCATCACCGACCGGACCGCCGCCACCCGCACGGTCGTCGCCGTCTCCGAGCGGCTGGTGCTCACGCGGCCGCAGGAGGGCGACGCCGAGGCCATGTTCGCCGTGCACGGGGATCCGGAGACCAACCGGTACAACCCGCACGGCCCGCAGCGGGACATCGCCGAGGCGCGGGAGGCGTTGGACGGGTTCGCGGCGGACTGGGTGCGGGACGGCGTGGGCTACTGCGCCGTGTCGACCCGGGAGCAGCCCGAGGTGATCATCGGGTTCGCCGGGCTGTACCTGCACACCCTGGACGGGGAGCGGGTGTTCAACCTCTACTACCGGTTCCGGCCGTCCGCCTGGGGCAAGGGCTACGCGGCGGAGGCGGCGCGGACGGCGATGGCCGAGGGCCGCCCGCGGTTCCCCGGGATCCCGGTCGTCGCGCTGATCCACGCCGACAACCTGCCCTCCCGCCGGCTCGCCGAACGGCTCGGGCTGGTGGCCGACCCGGACGGGCGGGTCGACGCCGAGGACCGGCTGATCCACCGGATGGCCTGAGCCGGATATCCCCCACCGGGGGGAGCGGGATCACGCCCGGGGCGGAGGACCGCGGGCCGGTCCCGGCGCGACCGTGGGGACATGAGGATCAACGAGACCGTCGTACGGGCCGGGGCCGCATGGACGGCGGTGGCGGCGACGGGGCCGTACCTGACGCTCAAGCTGCTCTGGCTGACCGGCCATCCGGTGGGCTCGGACGACCCCGGCGGGATGGACAAGCTCTGGCTGCTGAACCTCCTCACCTTCGGGATGGACGCGATCGCCGTCGCCCTGGCGCTGGCCTTCGTCCGGCCGTGGGGTCAGCGGGCGCCGGCCGGGCTGGTGGCGTTCCCGATGTGGGTGGCGACCGGACTGCTCGGCACCATCCTCGTGGCGCTGCCGCTGTCCCTACTGGGCGACCTGGTGCTGGGCCCGGAGCACGGCACCCCGGCGGACGACAAGGGCCTCGGCGACTGGGTCTTCGCCGTCGTGTACGGCGGGTTCGCGGTGCAGGGCCTCGCGCTGATCACCGCCTTCGCCCTGTACGCCCGGCGGCGCTGGGCCGGGCTGCTCACCGACCGGATCGGCGATCTGCCGCGCTCCCCCACGCTGGCCGTGCAGCGCGCCCTCGCCTGCGTCGCCGCGCTGCTCGCCGCCGGGGTCGCGACCGCCCGGTTGTACTGGTCGGCGGGCGGCACCGCCGGGCTGCCGGTCGCGATGGCGCAGGAGCGGAACCGGGGCGTGGCGGTGATGGACGGGGTCACCGCCGTGATGGCGGTGGCCGCGGCGGCAGCCCTGCTGGTGGTGGTCTTCCGCCTCCGGCCGCGGCGGCGGCTGCTCGGTCCGCTGCTGGTGGCCTGGACGGCGGCCGGCTCGCTGTTCGGCTGGGGCAGCTGGCAGCTGGTGGCCTTCGGAGCGACGACGACCCGGGTGACCGACCTGCGGATGGCGGTGCCCGGACTGATGCCGCTGGTGCAGGCCGCCCAGGTGGTGACCGGGGTGCTGATGCTGGCCGTCGGGGCGATCGCGCTGACCGAACGGGGAGCCCGCGCAGGCCTCCCTGACGTAGAGTCACCCAGGTGATCACGGGGGCGGGCACGCGGTTGCGGCGTGCGGCGGGGGCGGTGGTCGGGCGGCGGGCCCGGCTGCGCTGGGTGCACCTGGTGCTGGGCGGCGCGCTGCTGATGCCGTACTGGCTGCTGTCGGTGGTGCTGCTCGGGGCGCTCGACCCCGCGCAGGGGAACGCCCGGCAGGCGCTGCTGCAGTTCCTCTCGCTGTTCACCTCGCTGCCGATGGCCGCCGTCACGGCGCTGGTGCCGACCGTCCGGGGCCTGGAGGGAGCGGCGGCCCGGGCACTGTGCACGGCCGAGCGGCCCGAGGAGCTGGCCGGCGGGCCGGCCCGCACCTGGCCGGCCCGGTGGCGCACCTCGGTCTGGTACGTGCTGCACCTGTTCTTCGGCGGGGTGGTCGCCGGGATGACGCTGGCCGGGGTGCCGTTCGCGGTGGTGCTGATGTTCTCCTTCGGCGGGGCCGAGGACCTCGCCCGGTTCTGGGAGGACCGCTTCCCCGGCTGGATGTTCACCGGCCCCACCCTCGGCGTCGCCGTCCTGCTGCTGGTCCTGCTCACCAACGCCGGCTGCGGAGCGCTGCTCGCCCGCTGGGCGCCCGCCCTGCTCGGCCCGACCCCGGAAGAGCGGCTGGCCGCCGCCGAACGCCGGGCCACCGTACTCGCCCAACGCAACCGGCTGGCCCGCGAGTTGCACGACTCGGTCGGGCACGCGCTGAGCGCCGTCGGCATCCAGGCCTCGGCGGCCGCCCGGGTGCTGCGGACCGACCCCGACTTCGCCGCCGAGGCGCTGCACGCGATCGAGGAGACCGCGCGGGCGGCCGTCACCGAACTCGACACCGTGCTCGGCCTGCTGCGCGAGGAGGACCCGGAGGCCGCCGGACCGGCCGGGCCCACCCTCGCCGGGCTGGACGACCTGCTGCGCCAACTCGCCCGCACCGGCGTGACGGTGGACGCCGAACTGGCCCCCGGCCTGGCCGCCCTGCCGGCCCCGGTCTCCCGCGAGGCGTACCGGATCGTGCAGGAGGGGCTGACCAATGTGCTGCGGCACGCCGGGCCGGCCCCGGCCGGGCTGCGGGTCGGGCTGGCCGACGGCCGGCTGGAGATCGAACTGACCAACCCGCTGGGCCCCGCCCGCCCGAGCCGGCCCGGCGGCGGGCGCGGGCTGCGCGGGATCGGGGAGCGCGCGGCGGCCCTGCGCGGCGGCAGCACGGTGGGACCGAGCGCGGACGGCACGACGTGGCGGCTGGCCGTGTGGCTGCCGGTGGGAGGGACCGCATGACGAGCGACGGGAACGGCATGAGCAGCGGCACGGACGGCAGTGTGGGCAGCGGCGCGGACGACAGCGCAGGCGGCATCCGGGTGGTGATCGCCGACGACGAACGGCTGGTCCGGATGGGGCTGCGGGTGGTGATCGACGCCGAACCGGACCTCACCGTGGTCGGCGAGGCCGCCGACGGCGCCGAGGTCGTCCCGCTGGTGCGCGAACTGCGGCCGGACGTCGTGCTGATGGACGTCCGAATGCCCGGCATCAACGGGATCCGGGCCACCGAGCAACTGGTCGGCGGAATGGCCGAGCCGCCGAGGATCCTGGTGGTCACCACCTTCGAGCACGACGACCACGTGTACGACGCGCTGCGCGCGGGCGCGGCCGGGTTCCTGCTGAAGCGGGCCCGGGCCGAGGAGATGGTGCAGGCGGTGCGGCTGGTCGCGCGCGGGGACTCGCTGCTCTTCCCGGCAGCCGTCCGCGAACTCGCGGTACGGCACGGCGCGGACCGCCGGCGGGAGGCCGGCGCCGACCGGGGGCCGATCGGGCGGCTGACCGAGCGGGAGGGTCAGGTGCTGCGACTGATGGCCACCGGGCTCAACAACGGCGAGATCGCCGCCCGGCTGGTGGTGAGCCAGGAGACGGTGAAGACGCACGTCGGCAGCGTGCTCGCCAAACTCGGCGCGCGGGACCGCACCCAGGCGGTCATCGCGGCGTACGAGTCGGGGTTCGTGCTGCCGGGCTGAGCACCGGCAGGAGGGGCCGGGAGCCCATCGGGCGTTCCGGGGATCGCACACGGGTTCCACCCCGCCGGTACCGGCGAGTAGAGTGCGATCTTCCCCTCCGCCGTCCGATACCTCCCGTATCGCCTGAAACGAACTGGTGGCCGTATGACAGTCCGGACCCGACCCGCGCTGTGGTGGCGCATGGGAATCGTGCTCTCGGCAGGCCTCGGCCTGACCCTCGGGACGGCACCGCTGGTGTACTTCACCGTGCAGAGCAACGTGGTCGTGCTCGGCTACTTCATCGGAGCGGTGTACTGGATGAACCGGCGCGGCACCGTGGACGCACCCGCGCCCCGGCTGCGCGGCGCCGCCACGCTGTACATCCTGATCACCGGGCTGGTCTCGCACATCCTGCTGCAGCACGGCGCCAACCCGCTTCCGGGCCTGGTCAGCGGGCCGGACCGGCTGGCGCACTGGTCCTCGTTCTTCCTGCACTACGTGACGCCGGTGATGGTGATCGTCGACTGGCTGGTGCTGAAGCCGCGCAACGCGGCGGCCTGGAAGGACATACCGCTGTGGCTGGCCTTCCCGCTCGGCTACGCGGCGATCGTGCTCGCCCGCAACGCGCTGTTCGACGACTACCCGCTGCCCTACCCGTACTTCTTCTTCGACCCGACCACCAAGGGCTACGGCTACGTCTGGGGTCAGATCGCCCAGCTGACCGTCGAGTTCGTCGTGCTCGCCGCCCTCGTCGTCGGGCTGGACCGGCTCGGGACGCTGGTCGCGGGCAGGCTGCGGCCCGCGCCGCAGCCGTAGCACCGCAGCCGTAGCCGCAGCGGCGGACGCGACACCGGGGGCGACACCCCGGGAGCGACCGCCCGCGCGTCTCTCACGCCGCCCGCGCGTCTCTCACGCCGCGGGCGCGTCCTCCGGGCGCGGGGCGTCGGACTCCGTCCGGTCCGACTTCCAGAACGCCACCGCGTGGTCCACGAAGGCCCGCCGCTGCTGCTCCCGCACGCTGAGGTCGTGGATGTACGCCCTCACGCTCTTGCCGTCCGCTGCGGCGGCCTCGCGGATCGCGGCGAGCTCGTGCTCCGTGTACTCGATGGTGAGCGCAGGCATGCCGCCGATGGTACTGCAGCGCACGGCAGTTGGGGCCGCCGCCGACGTTTTTCCACCCGCTTTCCACCCGCCGTCAAAACGCTTTGCTGTCGATACCTCCGGGGACCGTTCCGCCGCGGCCCCGGGTGGGCCCGGAGGAGGAAGCAGCCACGGCGCGTCGGATGACGCCCCGGCGGCCGGGCCCGCCGTAACGTCGGAACCGGCGGCGGAGGGGTTCCGCGGGGGAGGCCGGGATTCGGCGGAGGCCGGAATGACACACAGGCCGGAAACGACACTCGGACGGATCGGCAGGGCGACGGCCGCGGCGGTGGCGCTCGCCACGGCGGTCGGGCCGGCGGCACCGGGGACGGCCGTGGCACAGGGGCGGCCCGGGAACGCACTGGAGGGCGTCTGGCAGACGGACGGCTACGGCCTGGGGGTCGCGATCACCGGGGGCCGGCTCACCACCTACGACGTCACCGCGCACAGCTGCGTGCCTGCGTGGATCACCGCGACGCAGGCCGGCCCGCCCGGCCCCGACGGCACCACCCGCTACACCATGGGGACCAACGCGCTGACCCTCACCCCGAAGGGACGGAACCGGGCCGTCGACCGCGAGGAGGGCGGGGTCGGCACCACGACGCTGAACCGTCTCGACGCCCTGCCGCCGCTGTGCGCCCGGCCGGCGCCGAACGACCCGCTCGCGGTCTTCGACCGGTTCTGGGAGACCTTCGAGGAGAACTACCCCTTCTTCGCGGCCAAGGGCATCGACTGGCACGCCGTCCGGGGCGAGCAGCGCCGCCGGATCACGCCCACGACGACCACCGCCCAGCTGCAGGACGTCCTCGTCGACATGCTCAGGCCGCTGGGCGACGCGCACACCGGACTGGCCCGGGTGGTCGACGGGCAGCCCCGGCCGGTCTTCGGCGGGCGACGACCCGGCACGACGGAGTACACCCCCGAGCTGCACGCCCGGGCCCTGCAGGCGTCCACCGCCCAGCTCACCGGCCCGGAGCAGCCCTTCGCCGGCGGCCGGATCGGCGTGGGACGACTCCCCGACGGCATCGGCTACCTCCGGGTGAGCAGCTTCGAGGACTACACCGACGGCGACTACCGCAGCCAGGCCGACGAACTGGACCGGGCGCTGGACGCCCTCCTCGCCGCCCCGGACGGGCGCACCGGCCCGGACGGACTGGCCGGCCCGGACGGACGCACCAGCCCGGACGGGCTGGCCGGCCTGGTCGTCGACGTGCGGCTGAACCGCGGCGGCTCGGACGCGCTCGGGCTGCACATCGCCGCCCGGCTCACCGACCGCCCGTACCTCGCCTACCGGAAGGTGGCGCGCAACGACCCGGCCGACCCGACCGGGTTCACCCGGCCCGAGCCGATCCCCGTGCAGCCCTCGGCGGGCGGGCACTTCACCGGGCCGGTGGCAGTGCTCACCTCCTCGATCTCGGCCAGCGCGGCCGAGACCTTCACCCAGGCCATGACGGGCCGCTCCCCGCACGTGGTCCGGATCGGGGAGAACACCCAGGGCGTCTTCTCCGACGTGCTGATCAAGACGCTCTCGCCGGAGCTGATGGTCGTCCTGCCGAACGAGGAGTACCTCACCCGGAACGGCAGCACCTTCGACGGACCGGGCATCCCGCCGGACGTCCGCACCCCGGTCTTCACCCCCGACGAACTGGCCGCGCTCAGGGACTCGGCCCTGAGCACGGCCCGCCGGGTGCTCGCCGAGGACGCACGGGGCAACCAGAGCCACCAGGACGACCACGGCGAGCAGGGGCACCACGACACCCAGGGCGACCACGACACCCAGGACGCCCGGAACGCCCGGAACGCCCGGAACGCCCGCGAGCAGCGTTAGCGGCCGCAGCGGTTCCCGCTACATCGGGTCCACCGCCCGCAGGTCGCCGTCCAGCTCCAGCCACCTGGTCAGGCCCAGGCCGCGCAGGAACGGCAGGTCGTGGCTGGCCACGATCAGCGCGCCCCGGTAGGCGGCCAGCGCCTGGGTGAGCTGGCGGACGCTGGCGAGGTCCAGGTTGTTGGTCGGCTCGTCGAGCAGCAGCAGCTGCGGCGGCGGGTCGGCCAGCAGCAGGGCGGCCAGCGTCGCGCGGAACCGCTCGCCGCCAGAGAGGGTGGCGGCCGGCTGGTCGGCCCTGGCGCCGCGGAACAGGAAGCGGGCGAGCCGGGCGCGGATCGCGTTGTCCCCGGCGGCGGGGGCGAACAGCTTGACGTTCTCCACCACGCTGCGCTGCTCGTCCAGCAGGTCGAGCCGCTGCGGGAGGTGCCGCAGCGGCACCGGGGTGGTGATCTCTCCTTCCAGCGGGTCGAGTTCGCCCGCGATGGTGCGCAGCAGGGTGGACTTGCCGGCCCCGTTGCGGCCGACCAGCGCGATCCGCTCCGGTCCGCGCAGGTCGAGGTCGGCGGTGCCGCCGTGCGGCAGCCGGACCTTCTGCAGGGTGAGGACGGTGCGGCCGGGCGGGACTTCGGTGCGCGGCAGGTCGATCCGGATCTCGGCGTCGTCGCGCACCGCCTCCTCGGCCACGCTGAGCCGCGCCTTGGCGTCCTCCAGCCGCTCGGTGTGCATGCCCTGGATCCGCCCGGCGGTCTCCTGGCCCTTGCGCTTGAGCATCCCGGCGAAGATGTGCGGGTCGTTGCGGGTGACCGAGCGCTTCCTGCCGTACGCGGCGCTGCGCTCCAGCCGGCTCCGGGCCTCGACCAAGTCCCGCTTCTGGCGCTGGACGTCGGCCTCGGCGCTGCGCAGCAGCCGCTCCGCCGTCTCCTGCTGGGCGGCGAGGGTGCGTTCGTAGTCGGCGAAGTTGCCGCCGTACCAGGTGACTTCGCCGCCCCGGAGGTCGGCGATCTGGTCGACGTGCTGCAGCAGCTCGCGGTCGTGGCTGACGATCAGCATCACGCCGTGCCAGCCGGCCACCGTCTCGTAGAGCCGCTCGCGGGCGGCCCGGTCGAGGTTGTTGGTGGGCTCGTCCAGCAGCAGGACGTCGGGGCGGGCCATCAGCAGGGCGGCCAGCCGCAGCAGCACCGCCTCGCCGCCGGAGAGTTCGCCGGTGGTGCGGTCGAGGCCGAGGCGGCGCAGGCCGAGCCGGTCGAGCGTGGCGCGGGCGCGCTCCTCGACGTCCCAGTCGTCGCCGACGGCGTCGAAGTGGCGCTGGTCGGTGTCGCCGGACTCGATGGCGTGCAGGGCCTCGCGGGCCGCCCGGATGCCGAGCGCCTCGTCCACCCGCAGCGAGGTGTCGAGCGTCAGGCCCTGGGGCAGGTAGCCGAGTTCACCGTCGACCCGGACGGTGCCGCCGGTCGGGGTGAGCTCGCCGGCGATCAGTCGCAGCAGGGTGGACTTGCCGGCGCCGTTGAGCCCGATCAGGCCGGTGCGGCCGGGGCCGACGGCGAGGTGGAAGCCGCTCAGGACGGGCTTGCCGTCGGGCCAGTCGAACGCGAGGTCTGTGCAGAGGACGGCGGTGGTGGGTTGTGCCATGGAGGCCTCCCGGGGGTGGTTGCCGAAGGGGTGATGAGCAACACGGGGAGACACCGCGGGTGCGGAGACCGGTACGGCCGGCAAGGACGAGAGGGGTGGCGTCACACCGACGATCGCAGCGGATCACGGAGGATCACAGGGCATCGATCGTGGAGGATCGCGAATCGCCACCGGGCCGTGACTGAGGTCGCACACTCGCGCACCACGCGGCAACAGTGCCTGCGCGGCGGGGCGGTGTCCCGGAGCCTCAGTAGATCAACGGCCTTCTCCTTGTCTGGTTGACGACCCGGACCACGCTAGGCACGCCCCGGGACACGTGCAACCGATTTTCCGGCCCCGCCTCCTCCGCCCCGACTGCTCCGGCCCGACCCCTCCGACCCGACTCCTCCGGCCCGACTCCTCCGGCCCCAACGGAGGCTCCGTGCCGATCCGGTGCCGATCCGGTGACAGCCTCGTCCCAGTCGGGGGTGGGTGTAAGGAGTTCCTCATCTGCATGGCAGACTCCTCACCTGCCATACCTGCGGCCCCGGGCCGTACCCGAGGAACGGGCCGTATGGCGGTAGTCAACAGGGGGATTTGAACTCATGTCACCGATATCCCGGCCGAGCCGCGCCGTCCTGGGTGCCTCCGTCGCCGCGCTGACCATGGTGGTCGCGACCGCGTGCGGACCGGACAACAGCGACCCGGTGACCGGAGCCCAGACCACGGCTCCCTCGGTCGCGGCGAGCGCCTCCGGCAAGCCGGGCGCGGCACCGATCAAGCTTCCGACGCTCGAAGAGCTGAAGACCTGGAAGCTTGAGGACTGGGACAAGTGGGCCCAGGCGAACGTCATCACCCCGGCGGTCAAGGGCTACTGGACCCTGCAGAAGCTGCTGAACGCCAAGCCGAAGCCGCTGCCGCAGGCCCCGGGTCAGGACCCGACGCAGGCGCCCGCCCAGCCGACCGCACAGCCCACCAGCGCTGCCCCGGCCCCGGCCCAGCCCACCGCCGCGCAGCCGCCGGCCGGCCCGGACCAGCTGCCCGCCGTCGTCCAGGCGAAGCCCGTCGCGCACCCGTTCCCGAAGAACATGCACGTCAACGGCAAGATCTTCTTCAAGGACGGCGACGAGGACTACGTGTGCTCCGGCACCGTCGTCTCCGACCCGGCCAACCCGGGCAAGAGCAACCTGGTGTGGACCGCGAGCCACTGCCTGCACGGCGGCAAGGGCAACAAGTACTACACCGACATCACCTTCGCCCCGGCCTTCAACAGCAACGGCGTGCTGAGCAACGGCAACAAGCAGAAGTCCAAGCTGGACGACGCCGAGCCGTACGGCGAGTGGGGCGCGACCGCCGGCATGGTCTCCCCGCAGTGGACCGGCGAGGCCGACCCGGAGAAGGGCGGCCCGTGGAGCCAGTACGACTTCGGCATCATCAAGGTCGCCAACCCCGACCCGAACGGCAAGTCGCTGGAGGAGACCGTCGGCGGCTCGGTGCCGCTGTGGTTCAACGCCCCGCGTGACCAGATCGCCTCCGTCGCCAACTACGGCTTCCCGGAGGGCAAGCCCTTCGACGGTGTCGAGCTGGAGCACTGCGACGGCGGCAAGCCGTCCAAGAAGACCGGCGAGCCGAGCCGCCCGGCGATGCTGGTGATCGGCTGCAACATGACCGGCGGCAGCAGCGGCGGCGGCTGGTACGCGACCAAGGACGGCAAGCCGGCCCTGGTCAGCGACACCTCCATCGGCAACGGCGCGAACACCTACGAGGCCGGTCCGTACCTGGAGGACGTGGCCCAGCACATGTTCGAGTACTTCTCGAAGAAGGCCAAGTGATCCACGGGGGATGATCCCCCACCGGTCCCGGGGGCCGCGGCTGCCACAGCCGCGGCCCCCGGGCTTTTCCCGTGTGGGCCCCGCTCCTCCTACAATCGGCCCCATCATGAGCGCGACACTCGTAGTCAAGGACCTCAGCGCCGGTCACGGCGAACGCACCCTCTTCTCCGGCCTCGACCTGGTCGTCGCCCCCGGCGACGTGATCGGCCTGGTCGGCGTGAACGGCGCCGGCAAGTCGACCCTGCTCCGGCTGCTGGCGGGCCTGGACGCCCCCGAGGGCGGCTCGCTGCGGCTGAGCCCGGCCAGTGCCAACGTCGGCCACCTCCCGCAGGAGCCGGAGCGGCGCGAGGGCGAGTCGGTGCGCGAGTTCCTGGCCCGCCGCACCGGCGTGGCGGCCGCCCAGGCCGCCCTGGACGAGGCCACCGAGGGCCTGGTCGAGGGCCGCGCGGGCGCCGACGACGCGTACGCGACGAGCCTGGACCGCTGGCTGGACCTCGGCGGCGCCGACCTGGAGGAGCGGGCCGAGGAGGTCGCCGACTCGCTCGGGCTGAAGGTCTCGCTCGACCTGCCGATGACCGCGCTCTCCGGCGGCCAGGCCGCCCGGGCCGGCCTCGCCTCGCTGCTGCTCTCCCGCTACGACGTCTTCCTGCTCGACGAGCCCACCAACGACCTCGACCTGGACGGCCTGGAGCGGCTGGAGGCCTTCGTCAAGGGCCTGCGCGCCGGCACCGTGGTGATCAGCCACGACCGCGAGTTCCTGGCCCGCACCGTGACCAAGGTGCTGGAGCTGGACCTGCACCAGCAGCAGGTCAACCTGTACGGCGGCGGCTACGAGGCGTACCTGGAGGAGCGGGCGGTGGCCCGGCGGCACGCCCGCGAGGAGTACGAGGAGTACGCCGACACCAAGGCCGGCCTGGAGGCCCGCGCCCGGATGCAGCGCGGCTGGATGGAGCACGGCGTGCGCAACGCCCGCCGCAAGTCCTCCGACAACGACAAGATGGGGCGCGCGATGCGCGCCGAGTCCACCGAGAAGCAGGCCTCCAAGGCCCGCCAGACGCAGCGGATGATCGAGCGGCTGGACGTGGTCGAGGAGCCCCGCAAGGAGTGGGAGCTGCGGATGGAGATCGCCACCGCGCCGCGCTCCGGCTCGGTGGTCGCCACCCTGAACGGGGCCACGGTGCGGCGCGGCGACTTCGCCTTCGGCCCGGTGGACCTGCAGATCGACTGGGCCGACCGGGTCGCCATCACGGGCACCAACGGCGCGGGCAAGTCCACGCTGCTGGCCGCCCTGCTCGGCCGGCTCGAACTCGACGGCGGCAGCGCCTCGTTGGGCTCCGGCGTGGTGGTCGGCGAGGTGGACCAGGCCCGCGGACTGTTCCTCGGCGGGGAGCCGCTGGTGGAGGCCTTCTCCGCCGCCGTACCGGAGCTCGCGCCGGAGGACGTGCGCACCCTGCTGGCCAAGTTCGGCCTCAAGGCCGTGCACGTGCTGCGCGCGGCCGAGTCCCTCTCCCCCGGCGAGCGCACCCGGGCCGCGCTGGCGCTGCTGCAGGCCCGCGGGGTCAACCTGCTGGTGCTGGACGAGCCCACCAACCACCTGGACCTGGCCGCGATCGAGCAGTTGGAGTCCGCGCTCGGCTCGTACACCGGCACCCTGCTGCTGGTGACGCACGACCGGCGGATGCTGGACACCGTCGCGGTGAACCGGCGGATCGAGGTCCGCGACGGGCGGGTGCACGAGCTGTAACCGCCGGCTCCGGACGTTGCAGGAGCTGCGGCCGCCCGCCCCGGCGGTGCACGAGCGGTAGCCGCCCGACCGGCGGCGACCTGGCGACCCCTCTCGGGATTGGTCTCTACCTCTTCCCGGAGGGGTCGTCATGTGCTGTGCTGTCGGCCATGGTTGACAGTGCAGAGCGCGCGGAGCGCGCCGCGGCGGGGACGCCCCACCCGACCGTCCCCCTCACCCCCATGACGGTCCCGGCCCACGAGGCCGAGGCCCGCAGCAGGTCCTTCCACGAGGTGATGGCCCGGCGCCGCACCGTCCGCGACTACGCCACCCGCCCGATCCCGGACGGCGTCCTGGAGTGGGCCGTCCGGACCGCGAGCACTGCGCCCAGCGGCGCACACGTCCAGCCCTGGCGGTTCGTGGTGATCACCGACCCGGAACGCAAGCGGCGGCTGCGCGAGGCGGCCGAGGCCGAGGAGCGCGAGTTCTACGCCCGCCGGGCGTCGGCGGAGTGGCTGGCCGCGCTGGCACCGATCGGCACCGACTGGCGCAAGCCGTTCCTGGAGGACGCGCCGGCCGTGATCGTGGTGTTCGAGGTGCACAAGGGGCCCGACTCGCCGCGTCCGTACTACACCAAGGAGTCGGTGGGCATCGCGGTCGGGCTGCTGCTGGCCTCGCTGCACCAGGCCGGGCTGGCCACGCTGACCCACACGCCGAGCCCGATGAGGTTCCTCAACGAGGTGTGCGACCGTCCGGCCGAGGAGCGGGCGGCGTACGTGATCCCGGTCGGCTACCCGGCCGAGGGGGCGCACGTGCCGGACCTGCGGCGTAAGGAGCTCGACGAGGTGATGGTCCGGCTCTGACGCGCCGGGGGCGGCGACCGGGCGCCGGAGGCGCGGCGGCACGCCGGGGGCGCGGCCCGACACCGGGATCCGCGACCCTGCGCGCCCGCCGCCAGGGGGGCCGGGCGGGGGTCGAATGGTGACAGGTCCGGGCCAAGGACATAATCGCCGCCATGAGCCAAGCACAGCCACGGTCCTGTGGCCCGGCCCCGGCCGGGCAGGCACCGACCACCGGACGGGCCCGGACCACCGGACGGGGGCAGGCGGCCGGACGGGGACTGGCGGCCGGCGGGGGGCCGGCGGCCGAGCAGGCGCACGCGGCCGAGCAGGTGCCGACCGCGGCAGAGGTGACCACCGCGGCGCAGGTGACCACCGGGCGGCCGCCCGAGCTGCTGCGGCTGCCCGGCGGCCTCTGGCTGCGCCGACGCCGCAGCACCCACGCGGTGGCGCTGAACCGGGCCGTCCGCGCCAACCTGGACCACCTGCGTCCCTGGCTGGAGTGGGCGGCCGAGGCCCCGACCCGGGCGCGGACCGCCGAGCTCACCCGGGCCGGCTCCGCCGCCTGGGACGCCGGCACCGACTTCATGTACCTGGCCGGCCTGGACGCCGAACCCGGCGAGGTGATCGGCGCCTTCGGCCTGCACGCGCGGATCGGCCCGGGCGCGCTGGAACTCGGGTACTGGGTCGCCGCCGGGCACGTCGGCCGCGGCATCGCCACCACCGCCACCGCCGCGCTGACCGAGGCCGCGCTCGCCCTGCCCGGGATCACCCGGGTGGAGATCCGCTGCGACCGGGCGAACGCCGCCAGCGCGGCCGTCCCGCGCAAGCTCGGCTACCGGCTGGATCGGGTCGCCACGGCCGCCGTCCGGGCGCCGGGCGAGACCGGTCGGCAGCTGGTGTGGGTCACGGAACGGCCCCGGGCCGACCGGGACACCGGCCGGTAGCGCCCGGGTCGGCCGACAGCACCCGGACCCGGCCGCCGCACCGACCGGCCGGTACCGACGGGCCAGTAGCGGCCGATCAGTACCGCCAGATCAGTAGCGGCCGCCGGTCGGCGCCGGCAGCCCGTCCAGCTCGGCGAGGTCGGCCGGCGAGAGCACGACCCCGGCCGCACCCACGTTGTCCACCAGGTAGCGCGGCGTCCTGGTGCCCGGGATCGGGAAGACGTACCGGCCCTGCGCCAGCACCCAGGCCAGCGCCACCTGCGCGGGCGTGGCGCCGATCCGCTCGGCGACCTCCCGGACCTTCGCGACCAGCGCCAGGTTCGCCTTGAGCGCGTCCTGCTGGAAGCGCGGCAGCCGGCGGCGGAAGTCGTCGGCGGGCAGCTCGTCGAAGGAGGAGATGCTGCCGGTGAGGAAGCCGCGGCCGAGCGGGGAGAACGGCAGGAGGGCGATGCCCTGCTCCTCGGTGTACGGCAGGACCTCGGCCAGCGCGTCCCGGGTCCACAGGGACAGTTCGTTCTGCACGGAGGCCACCGGGTGCACCGACTGGGCCCGCTTGATCTCCTCGACGGTCACCTCGGAGAGGCCGATGTGCCGGGCCTTGCCCGCCGCGACGAGCTCGGCGAACGCGCCCCAGGTCTCCTCGATCGGGACCTCCGGGTCGACCCGGTGCAGCTGGTAGAGGTCGACGTGGTCGGTGCCCAGGCGGCGCAGGCTCTCGTCGATCGAGCGGCGCACGTGCTCGGGCCGGCCGTTGCGCTCCATCTGGCCCTCGCCACCCGGGACGATGCCCACCTTGGTGGCCAGGAAGGCGCGCTCCCGGTACGGGCCGGCCAGCGCCGCGCCGACGACCTCCTCGTTGGTGTACGGGCCGTACATGTCGGCGGTGTCGATCAGGCCGACGCCGAGGTCCAGCGCCTGCCGGATCACCCGCACGGAGTTCTCGTCGTCCCGGTTCTGCACGTCGTAGGCCCAGGTCATGCCCATGCAGCCGAGACCGATGACGCCGATCTCCGGGCCGTTGGTACCGAAGGTGGCGTTGCGCATGACGGTGCTCCCATCGTGGTTCGTGTGCCGGCTCACTTCCTTCGTGTGCCGGCTCGCGTGGTTCGCGTGCTGGTCAGCGCGGTGGTGCGGTGATCAACGCCCTCAGCTTTCACCTTGGAGTGCACTCAAGGTCAAGCCCGTTCCGATCCACTCGAGGTCAAGCCCGTTCCGATCCACTCACGGAACCCGCCCGCCAGGACCAGCTCCGCCAACCGGCCGTACCCGCCCGCGCCGGGGTGAGCGCCGTCCGCCGCCCCGGCCTCGGACACCCACACCGGATCGGCCGCCAGCGCCTCGGTGACGTCGACGAACGGGACCTCGAACGCGGCGCAGGTCGCGGCCAGTTGCGGGACGAGGCGCCGCAGCCGGTCGAGGTGCGCCGCTCCGTCGCAGACCACCGGCGGCGGGCCGACCACCAGCGCGCCGAGGCCGAGTTCGCGGGCGCCGTCGAGCAGAACGGCGAGGTTGTGGAGGGTCTTGAGGGGCGGCACGCGCGGCGCGCCGTTCTCCTCCGTCGCGTCGTTGGCGCCGACCGAGAGCACCAGCCGGTTGTCCGCCCCGGGAACGGCCCGCGCCTCGACCTCGGCCTGCCAGCGGCGCCGCACCTGCGCCGAAGTGTCCCGCCGGACCCCGAGGTTGAACGCGGTGGCGCCCGGTGCGGCAGCCTGCAGCACCCGGCCGACCCAGCCGCGGAACTCCGGGTCGCCGAGGCCCTGGACGAAGGAGTCGCCGAGGAAGCAGATCCGGGGGCCGTCGAAGTCTGTTCGTATGGTCATCAGCCCACCGTAGGGGTGCGAGCGGGGCGCACGCTTCCGGTTTCACCACCGGGCCGGGCGAACCGGCCGTCGACACCGTGAGCTTCGCCCCCGGACCTTCCGCCGGGCCATCACGAGTGATGCTCCGTCAAACCGGCGCGCAGGAGCCCGCCCACGGATCTCCCGCACCACCGGGCGCCGCCCGTCCGGTCTTGGCAGGACTCACCGGGACGGTCGACGCTCTGTGCACAGCCGATCATCGGCTCGTCGGTTCACCGTCAGGCTCGTCCGTTCACATCCGACCGGGGAGAAACCCATGCAGCTCTCGCGCACCCGCGTCACCACCGTCGCCCTGCTCGCGGCCGCCGCCACCGCGCTCGCCGTCCCGGCCCAAGCCGCCGGCGGGCACCGCGCACTCAGCCGCTTCGACGACGGCAGCTTCGAGTCGCCCAAGGCCCCGGCGAACTCCTTCACGACCCTGGCCGCCGGCCAGACCATCGGCCCGTGGCGGATCACCGCCGGGAACATCGACCTGATCGGCGCCGGCTTCTGGCAGGCCGCCGAGGGCGACCAGTCCGTCGACCTCAACGGCGGCACCAGCGGCACCATCGCCCAGACCTTCACCACCACCCCCGGCACCACCTACTCGGTGACGTACGCACTGGCCGCCAACCCCGCGGGCGGGCCGGCCGTGAAGACCGGCCGGGCGCTGATCGACGGCCAGGAGTTCCAGGACTTCTCCTTCGACTCCACCGGCAAGACCATGGCCGCAATGGGCTACGTGGGGCGGCAGTTCAGCTTCGTCGCACAGAACTCCTCCACCACCCTGACCTTCACCAGCACCGTGGCGGGGGCGTACGGGCCGGTGCTCGACGACGTGCAGGTGAAGGAGTGCAAGCCGTGCTGCGGCTGACCGGCCGGAGCCCGGAGCGCCACCGGCCCGGCCACCCCGGGGTGCCGCCTTAACCCTCCCTAAAACCTGCCCTCGGTGAGGCGTCCGGCGCCGGGAAGTGCTTGACGTGCACAGCTGGTCTAGTCCAGTTTGATGCTCAGCACCGCGCTCCCCCACGCCGGACCACCCCAGGCTGCCGCCCGCCCGTGTCTCCCCCCTCGCGGCGCGGGCGGCCACCACGTCCCGAGAGGCACCCCCATGCCCAGCGCGCCCCAGCACGCCCCCACGCACCGCCGCCCCGCCGGCCGGACCACCCTGCTGAGCCTCGTCGCCGCCACCGCACTGGCCGCCGGCGGCCTGGCCGTCCTCGCCGGGAACGCCGGCGCCGCCGACGGCAACCTGCTCGCCAACAGCGGCCTGGAGAGCGGCGCGCTCAGCCCCTGGAGCTGTTCCGCCGGCACCGGGAGCGTCGTCAACTCCGGTGCGCACAGCGGGACGTACGCGCTGAAGGGGGCCGCGAGCGCGAGCGACACCGCGCAGTGCGGCCAGACCGTCAGCGTCCAGCCCAACACCCGGTACAGCCTCAGCGCCTGGGTGCAGGGCCAGTACGTCTACCTCGGAGCCACCGGCAGCGGCGTCACCGACCCGGCCACCTGGACCCCGGGCGGCACCGACTGGCAGCAGCTGTCCACCGGTTTCACCACCGGCCCGGCCACCACCAGCGTCACCGTGTACCTGCACGGCTGGTACGGGCAGGGCGGCTACCTCGCCGACGACGTCACGCTGACCGGCCCGGGCGGCGGCAACCCCAGCACCCCGCCACCGACTTCGGGCACGCCGACCCCGACCGGCACACCCACGGGCACCCCCACCGGCACCCCGACCGGCGGCCCGAGCACCCCGCCGCCGAACGTCGCACTACCGGTCGCCCCGTACATCGACATGGGCGCCTGGCCCACCCCGTCCATGCCCGACCTCGCCAAGGCCGGCAACCTCAAGGGCTACACGATGGGCTTCGTCACCGGCGTCGGCTGCAAGGCCAGCTGGTTCAACGCCTACGACCCGCGCACCGGTTGGGCCAAGGACCAGGTCGACGCCCTGCGCGCGGCGGGCGGCGACGTCAAGGTCTCCTTCGGCGGCGCCGGCGGCACCGAACTCGCCGCCGCCTGCGCCTCGGTGGACTCGCTCTTCGCCGAGTACGACGCCGTGGTGAAGGCCTACAACCTGCGCTACGTCGACTTCGACATCGAGGGCGCCGCGATCGCCGACACCGCCGCCAACGACCGCCGCTCCGCCGCGCTCGCCAAGCTGCAGCAGGCCCACCCCGGCCTCAAGGTCTCCTTCACCCTGCCCGTGCTGCCCGAGGGCCTGACCACCGAGGGCGTCGCCATCGTCAAGTCGGCCCGCGACGCCGGGGTGAACACCGACCTGGTCAACATCATGGCGATGGACTACTACCGGAGCGGGACGGACTACGGCAACGCCGCCGTCCAGGCCGCCCAGTCGCTGTTCGGCCAGCTCAAGGCGCTCTACCCGGCGAAGACCGACGCCCAGCTGTGGGCCATGGTCGGTGTCACCCCGATGATCGGCGAGAACGACGACCACCAGATCTACAACCAGGCGGACGCCCAGCAGCTGGTGACCTTCGCCAAGCAGAACCACCTCGGCCTGCTCGCCTTCTGGGACGCCACCCGGGACGCCAACGCCTGCACCGGCGGCTCGCTCTCCAAGTGCACCAACATCCCGCAGCAGCCGTACGAGTTCGCGAAGCTCTTCGCCCAGTACACCGGCTGACAGCGGGTCGTTCGGCGGCCGGCAGCGGATCGGCGGCCGGGTCGCGCCCCTGACCGCGACTGCAGCTGAGGCCCGACGGCGGCTGCGGTCCGACGGCGGCCGAGGCCCGGCCAGGGTCGGCCAGGCCCGGCCAGGGTCGGCCAGGGTCGGCCAGGGTCGGCCAGGGTCGGCCCGAGGAAATTGGCATCTCATCGTCCCGGACCGTCGGCTACTGTCCCTCCCACCTGTACGGCACGAGGGGGCGGACATGACGGTCCGGGACGACCACAACCAGCTCGGCACGATCCATCCGACCAGCGACGCCGCCTGCGCGGCCGGCCTCACCAGCGAGGAACTGGCCGCGTTCAGCCGCACCCTCGGCCGCCTGCGGGCACTCCCCGCCCACGACCACACCCGGCTGCACGCCGAACGGCAGATCAGCTCCTTCGTCATGGAGAGCCGCAAGCGCCGCCGTCAGGAGGCCCGGGAGGCCGTCCGACAGGCCGACGCCGCCCTGCTCGCCACCACCGCGACCGGCAGCCGGCGCCGCCGTGAGGACGCGCCGCTCACACCGCTCACGCCCGGGAGCGGGCCCGTCGGCGAGCTGCGGACCCCACGCAAGTGCTACGTCTGCAAACAGGCCTACCGCCAGGTCGACGGCTTCTACCACATGCTCTGCCCGGACTGCTCGGCCGACAACACCGCACGACGGGCCCTGCGCACCGACCTGCACGGCCGCCGCGCCCTGCTCACCGGCGGTCGGGTGAAGATCGGCTTCCAGCTCGCCCTGATGATGCTGCGCGACGGCGCCGAGCTGATCGTCACCAGCCGCTTCCCACAGGACACCGTCCGACGCTTCCGCGCCGCCGAGGGCAGCGAGCACTGGTGGGAGCGCCTCACCGTGGTCGGCATCGACCTCCGCGACCCGCGCCAAGTCATCGGACTGACCGAGCAGTTGCGTTCGGACGGGCGCCCGCTCGACATCCTGGTCAACAACGCCGCCCAGACGCTGCGCCGCCCTCCCGAGTCGTACGCCCTGCTGGCCGCCGGCGAGCAGGACGCCCTGCCCGCCGCCGACCGCCGGGCGGTCAGCCACGCCCCCGGATTCCGGCCTGCCGCCGGATACGCCCAACTGTCGTCCGGTGCCGGATTGTTGATCGGACTCGGCGGCCTGGGGGAACTGGGCGGACTCGGCCGACCGGGTGAGCTGGGCCAGGCGGGCGAGCCGGGCGGACTGGGCGAGCTGGGCGAGTTGGTCAACCGCGCCGATGAGGCCGGGCTGTTGCCCGACCTCGCCCCCGCCAACTCCTGGTCCGCCACCCTCGGATCACTCGACCCGGCGGAGGTCCTGGAGACCCAGCTGGTCAACGCCCTCGCCCCGGCACTGCTCTGCGACCGACTGCTGCCCCTGCTGCTGGCCTCCCCGCACCCCGCCCGCTACATCGTCAACGTCACGGCGGTGGAGGGCCGGTTCGCCGTCCGCAACAAGACCGCCCGGCACCCGCACACCAACATGGCGAAGGCCGCGCTCAACATGCTCACCCGCACCAGCGCCGCCGAACTCGCCCCCCAGGGCGTGCACATGTGCGCCATCGACACCGGCTGGATCACCGACGAGAACCCGGCTCCCAAGAAGGCCCACCTGGCCGAACGGGGCTTCCGCACGCCGCTCGACATCGTGGACGGCGCGGCCCGCGTCTACGACCCGATCGTGCGGGGCGAGGCGGGGCACCCGGTGTCGGGGGTCTTCCTCAAGGACTACCGGGTCGCGGAGTGGTGACGGGCCGGGCCTCCCGGCCGGCCCGCGCGGTTGCTCAGGTGTCGTAGCAGCCGCACCAGGGCGCGTGGAAACCCAGGCCGTCGGGGTGGAGCTCGGCGGTGAGGCGGTAGGCCCCCTCGTCCTCGTCCTCGTCCCCGTCCCCGTCGTACTCGTCGGCCTCGTCGTCCTCCTCGATGACGAGGCCGAACAGCACGCCGTCGACCCGGACTTCGAAGGGTGCGACAGCGATGTTCCCGTACGCCCGGCCGGGCAGGGCGTCGAGCCACTCGTCCAACAGCTCCCGGGCCTCGGGGCCCGTGCCCGTGGCCCGGATGCGCGAGTCGAGGTGCCGACCCGCAGAGTCGAAGCGGTGCAGCACCGCGTACCACTCCGGCCGGTCGACCGGACCCGTGACGGAGGCGAAGAACTCCCCGCCCTGCCAGCGGCCGATGGTACGGGTGCGCCCTTCCGGCTCGTGCCGGATCGGGATCAGCTCGGGAACGTTCACGGTCGAACCGTACGGGTGACCTGCGACAACGGCCCGGCCGGGGAGCACTCCCCGGCCGGGCCGTACGGCATTCTCAGTGCCGTCGGCGCCCTCGGTGCACTCAGCGCCCGGTGGGCAGGTTGGCGCCGCCGGTGCAGTCGAACACCACGCCCGTCACGAAGGTGTTGGCCGCCAGCATGTGGATCGCCCGGGCGACGTCCTCGGCGCGGCCGACCCGGCCGACCGGGGTGGTCGCGGCCAGGCCCTCGAAGAGCGCGGTGCGCTGCTCGACCGGGACGCGGTCCCACCACGGGGTGTCGATGACGCCGGGCGACACGGCGTTGACCCGCAGCGGGGCGAGCTCGACGGCCAGCGGCGGGACCATCGCCTCCAGCGCGCCGTTGATGGCCGCCAGTCCGGCGGTGCCGGGGATGGCGGCGCGGGCGGAGGCGGCGGTGATCAGGGTGACCGAGCCGTCCGCGCGCAGGTGCGGCAGTGCGGCCTGCAGGACGCGGACCTGCGGCCAGAACTTGGCATCGAAGCCGGTGGCGAGGTCGGCCAGGTCGAGCTGGGCGAACGGGCCGCTGCCGGCCGCGCCGCTGACCGCGACGACCAGGTGGTCCACGGTGCCCTCGTCGGCGAAGAACGCGGCGAGTGCGGCGGGGTCGGTCGCGTCCAGTCGGCGGCCGGTGGTCTTGCCGCCGATCCGGGCGACGGCGGCGTCGAGCCGCTCGCGGTCACGGCCGGTGACCACGACCTCGGCGCCGTCCGCCGCGAAGACGGTCGCGGCTGCCTCGCCGATGCCCGAGCTGCCGCCCATCACGACGACGCGCTGTCCGGCGAAGAGGTTTGACGCAGTGCTCATGGCGGTGGGGCCTTTCGACTTGTCGAGACTGTCGGTTCCGGCATTGATATTTGTCGAGACTGCTAGTCTTGTCAAGCGGGGGGCAAGGAAACGGGGCAGACGAGAGGGAGACCATGAGCGAGACCGAACCCCGGTCGGAACAGGCCGCACCGGCAGTGCGGACACAGCAGCCGGAACGTACGGACCAGACGCCCGAGCAGACCGCGCCCACCCGCCCGCACACCGGACGCCGCCGCAACGAGGCCGCCCACCGGGCGATCCTCGACGCCGCCCTCCACCTGCTCGCCGACTCGGACGGCACCCCCGTCACCATCGACGCCATCGCCCGCACAGCCGGCGTCGGCAAGCAGACCGTCTACCGGTGGTGGCCCTCCAAGGGCGCCGTCCTGCTCGACGCCCTCACCGACCGCGCCGACCAGGACGTCCGCGGCCCCGACACCGGCACCCTGCGCACCGACCTGCGCACCTTCGTCGCCACCACATTCGACGCCGCCCAGCGCAGCACCACCGCCTCCGCCCTGCGCACCCTCGCCCGCGAAGCCGCCCGCGACCCGCACCTCGCCGAACTCATGCAGACCTTCACCGCCACCCGCCGCACCGCCCTGCGCGAACTCCTCTCCCGCGGGCGCGAACGCGGCGAACTCGCCGGGGACGCCGACCTGGAGCTGATCGTGGACCAGGTCTACGGGGTGTTCTGGTACCGCTTCCTCCTCGGGCACGGCCCACTGGACCCGAACACGGCCGAACGCCTCGCCGACTCCCTACTCACCGGAAACGCCGCCGACTGACCCCCACCGCCGGCCCGTCCCCACCCCCGAGCTGCACGGGAAGTCGGCCCGCCCGACTGCCCGTGCAGCACCGCACCCCGCAGCACGCACCGAGCGAGGGGACCACGCCGACGCCACGGGATCAGCCGGACGCGAATATGAAGACCGGTCTACATAAACATCTCGCCCGCAGCAGCAACCGCAACCGCAACCGCAACCGCAACCGCAACCGCACGAGAAGTCGGCCGGCCCGACTTTCTGCGCCAGACCCTCGCCGCAGGGCGTCGCGCCGACGGGAATATGACGACCGGTCTACATAAACATGTCCGCGAGGGTGCCACGCGCACCGAAAGTCGGCCCGCCCGACTTCCTGTGAGGCACCTGCGGCGCGCCGGGGCAAAATATGACGGTCGGTCTACATATTCACCCCGGCCAAGCAGTACACGCGCACAGGAAGTCGAACCAGTCGACTTCTCACGCGCGTCCCGCGACATGCCCGCTCAGAATATGACGGTCGGCCTACATATTCGCCCGGTCCAGCGCTGCACGCGCACAGAAAGTCGGCCTGGTCGACTTCCTGCGCAACGCTCCACGGCAGGCGGGACGGAAGAATATGTCGACCGGTCTACATACTGCTCTCGCTTGCAAAGGCGCCTGCGCGAGAAGTCGGCCGGGCCGACTTCCTGTGCAGGCGCCTCTTGTGGACGGGTGGCACGAATATGACGGTCGGTCTACATATTCAGCCCGGAGATGCGGGGTTCGGGGGTGGGGCGGCGGCGGTGGTAGTAGGCGCAGGCGAGGGCCAGGACGATGGGGCCCCAGAGCATGGTGGGCGAGGTGCAGATCCGGGCCAGGGCCTGCCACCAGCCGTTGGCGTACGGCACCTCCTCGAAGCCGAGGACGCCGAGCCAGGCGAGGGGCATGGGGTCGAAGAGGGCGACGAGGGTCAGCCCGCCGAGGACCGCCGGGGCGACGGCGGCGAGCCGCGGCACCCGGCGGCCCGAGAGGAACGGCACCCAGGACGGGAAGACCTCACCCCATCCACTGACCAGCCCCAGCGTGAGCAACGCCAGCGCCTCGGTGAGCGCGCTCAGGCCGATCACGTACGGCGTGGCCCACCAGGTGAAGGCCGGGGCGTTCGGCTCGATCGACCCCATCCGGAAGTCCACCGCGAACGGCAGCCGCCACAGGCAGTGCGGAAGCAGCACGAACGGGAGCGCCCTGGCCAGACGCAGGGCCCAACGGGGGACAGGGCGTTCGGTGTCGCCCACCGGAATGTTCTTCAGCATGCGTCCACCGTCGCCGACAGCACCGGTGCCCCGCCTCGTCCGCCCGACGCAACCCGCTCCCCCGGCGGAGCCACCTACCTGTGCGCCGACAGGCTGACGTACCCGCGACCCGGGTGGTCCGGGCGCAGCTGTTCCAGCCGTGTGGTGACGGTGAAGCCGGCCTCGGCCGACAGCTCGGCCGACAGCTCAACCAGGCGGTCGGCCGGGCGGTCGGCCAGGCGGTCGGCCGGGACGAGGCGGGAGGAGGACGACACCGGGTGGCCGTGGGCCGAGGCACGGCGCTGGTGCTCGTCGCCGACATGGCCGCCGAGGAGGAGGTGGCCATCGGGCTCGCCGCCGAGGGTGCCGTCCGGGAGGTCGAGGTCGGTCATCGCGCCCTGCAGGAAGCGGAGTTCGGGGTAGTCGCGTCGGGCGAGCACGACGCCCGGTCCGCAGTAAAGGGTCGGCGACCGGGCCCACAGGCGCACACGAATCCCGAACCCGAACCCGCGCAGGAACCCGCGCAGGAACCCGCACCCGCGCCCGCACCCCGTCCCTCGCACCAGCCCCACGAAGGCGGCCGGCTCCGCCTGCGACCGGGAGTCCATCCCGGTCGCAGGCGGGACGACGGTCTCGGCACGGGCATGGTCGGCGGCGACGTGTCCTAGGAGGCCCGGATCGCAGCGAGGCGGTCGGAAAAGTCGGGGAAGCCCGAGACGCCGGGCTCGCTCACGCCTGGACTTCCAGCCGCCGGCAGCGGCACGACGCGTCGCACTCCTCCACCGTCCCGGCCCAGTTCAGTCGCTCGCCGGCCGCTGCGCGCTCTGCGAACACCTCCTCCCGGTGGTCCGCCGTCTGCCGCAGCACGTCCTTGCGGTCGCGCCGCGAGAGCCGGTCCACGTACAGCCGCCCGTCGAGGTGGTCGGTCTCGTGCTGCAGGCAGCGGGCGAAGTAGCCGGTGGCCTCGACGGTGCGCGGGTTGCCGTGCCGGTCGAAGCCGCGCACCACCGCGTGGGCGGGGCGGGCGAGCGCGGGGGTGCCCGCGCCGGGGACGGAGAGGCAGCCCTCGGCGTCCTCGATCAGCCGACGGCCGGCGGCCTGCGGCTCGACGACCGGGTTGAGCAGGTGGCCGGTGTGCCGGACGCCGTCGTCGTCGGGGCAGTCGTAGACGAAGAGGCGCAGGTCCACGTCGACCTGGTTGGCGGCGAGCCCGCAGCCGACGGCGACGTACATGGTCAGGAACATGGAGTCGATCAGTTGCGCCAACTCCTCGCTTCCGTAGTCCTGTTCGCCGGCCGGGCGGCAGGGGCCGTGCAGGATCGACTCCCCGATCTCGGTGATCCGCCGGACGGGGGGACGTTCGCGCAGGTCGGACATGGGTGTGCTCCTCGACGCAGTCCAAGCATGACAACTTGTCACTTGCTTTGCAAAGTAGCAGGCTTTGCAAAGTGACCGAAGAAGATCTCGCCGCCACCGGAGCCCTGCCCGAGCACGCCGTCCGCACCGCCCTGCTGGACCTGCTCACCGAGCACGGCACCATCACCTCCACCGAGGCCGCCGCCCGACTCGGCCTCAGCTCCGGCCTCTGCTCCTTCCACCTGCGCCGGCTCGGCCGGCACGGCCTGATCGAGGAGGCGCCGCCCGTCGACGGCCGCGCCCGGCCCTGGCGCCTGCCCCGAGCGCAAACGCCCCGGAGCCCGCAGGAGCCCGGCAGCGAGTTCGCCACCGAGCCCGGCAGCGAGCCCCGCAGCGGGTTCGGTGACGACTTCGGCGCGCTGGCCCGCGGCCTGGAGGACGAGAGCTACCAGCGGTGGCTCGCCCACCGCGCCGAAGCCCCCGCCGGCTGGCAGCACGACGAAGCCTTCAGCGCCGTCGTCTACCTGACCCCCGACGAGCTCGCGGCCGTCGGCGAGGCCGTCCGTCAGGTGCTCGCCCGCTACCGGGGCCGCGAGGCCGACCCGGCCACCCGCCCCGCCGAGGCCCGCCCGGTCGCCGCCGTCACCCGCCTGTTCCCGCTCCTCGACGCGCTTCCCGGCACGCTCCCCGACCCGCGCCCCCGCACCCGCCCACGTCCCCGTCCCCGTCCCCGGGGGCTTCCCGAGGAACGGTGACCACGCTCAGGCCCGGCGCCAGGACTGCCGGGCCACCGCCCGTACCAGCGGACCGACCAGGAGCCCCACCGCCGCGCCCAGTACGATCCCCTGCACTCCGTCCCAGACGTCCTGCACATCGCAGGATCGTCCGATCACCGGCAGCGCGTAGTGCAACGCCGACACCGCGAACGGCAGCGCCGCCGCGGCGAGCAAAGCCACCACCGCCCGCCGCCTGGTCCCCGCCAGCGCGGCGGCGAAGCCGACCGGGGCGTAGGTCGCCAGCTTGAGCTCGATGTACCGGACGTGCAGCAGCTCGTACGGCGACCGCGGCCGCCCGCCCTCGACCGTGCAGTGCCGCACGGCGTCCTCGGAGAGCCGGAACGCCTCCGGCAGCAGCGTCGCCACGATCACCCCACCGAGCCCGAGCAGCAGGACGAAGCCCACCGCCCAGTGGGCCCGCAGCAACCGTCCCACCGGCCGGTTCAACAGAGCCGCGGGCGCCAGCGAGAGCAGCAGCCCGGGCCAGAACATCGGCATCCCGCCGAGCACCGCACTGATCACTCCTCAACGGACGCCGCGAACCCCCGGCCGGTTCTCCTTGGGTTTTAATGGTCGTTGCAACACCCCAGCTCAAGGGGTGCGATGGACTTCGAGATCCGCAGGGACCGGAAGCCGCAGGGGCCCAGGAAGCTGCGTGGCGAGCGGGAGGAATACTTCCGGCTCGTGCAGCAGGGCTACAGCAACACAGAGGCGTCCCGGCTCGTGGGCGTCCACGAGCGGACCGGCCGTGAGTGGCGCCACGGCCGGCCCGAGGGCCGTGTGAAGAGGCCGCGGCCGCCCGCGCAATCGGCGCGGGCGGCCGATTCCTCGCCGCCCGGGCCGTCCCGGTACCTGCGCGAGGACGAGCGCCTCCACATCGCCGACCGGCTGCGGGAGAAGGCCACCGTCCGGGCGATCGCGGCCGAGCTGGGCCGCAGCCCCTCCACGGTCAGCCGGGAGATCCGGCGCAACCGGCATCCGGGCAGCGGCAGTTACCGGCCCCATGCCGCACAGGCCCGCGCCGACGAGCGCCGGCCTCGCCCCAAGCTCGGCAAGATCGCCCAGAACCGGGAACTGCGGGACTTCATCCAGCACCACCTGGACAAGAAGTGGAGCCCGGAACAGATCTGCCAGGCTCTACGGGACACCTTTCCCGAACGGCCGGAGATGCACGTGGCCCACGAGACCGTCTACCAGGCCCTCTACATCCAGGGCCGGGGCGAGTTGCGCCGCGAACTGGCCACCGCCCTGCGCACCGGACGCGCCCGCCGCGTCCCACACCGCCAGGCGGCCGCACGCCGGCCCAGGTTCGCCCACCCCATGGTCATGATCAGCGAACGCCCCGCCGAGGCCGAGGACCGGGCCGTGCCCGGCCACTGGGAAGGCGACCTGATCATCGGCAAGGACGGCGCGTCCGCGATCGGCACCCTCGTCGAGCGCGCCACCCGCTACGTGATGCTCCTGCACCTGCCGAACGGCCGCACCGCCGAGCACGTGCGCGACGCCCTCGTGGAGACCGTGCGGACCCTGCCCGGACACCTGGTGCGGTCGCTGACCTGGGACCAGGGCTCCGAGATGGCCGCCCACGGCGCGTTCACCGTCGCCACCGGCGTCCCGGTCTACTTCTGCGACCCGGCCAGTCCCTGGCAGCGCGGCTCGAACGAGAACACGAACGGCCTGCTGCGGCAGTACTTCCCGAAGGGCACCGACCTGTCCGTCCACGGCCCGGAGCACCTGGTCGCGGTCGCCGCCGAGCTCAACGGCCGCCCACGCAAAACGCTCGGCTGGGAAACCCCAGCCGAGCGCCTGCATAAACTCATCGCGGCCTGATCAAACCGACCACGTGTTGCAACGACCCCTAGAAACCGCCCTCGCCCGGGCGGGGAATCCCTTTCCCGGCAGTCGACCCCCGCAGAGGAGCACTCCGCCGACGCCCTTCCGACCCTCCGCCGCCGCCCCTCCGCCGCTCCACCGCCGTCCCTCCGGCACCCCTCCGGCGCCCCGCCGGAAAGGGCTTGCTCCGGGCCCGCCCCCCGCACTACCGTCGAGGCACTCTGACGATCACGCTCCCTGGGACGAAGCAGCCGCAGAACGGGAGCACGGCCCGCCGCTCGGACGACGTGCGACAGCAGCACGGACGCAGCGCGGGCCCATGGAGGGGCGGCACCGGTATCCGGCATGCCCGCGCACGCGGCCTGCCCCTCCGAGAAGACGGTTCCCCATGAAGATCGGCCTCGGCCTTCCCGTCGACGACCCCGCCCTGCTGCTCACCTGGGCCCGGCGCGCCGACGCGGCCCGGTTCAGCGCCCTCGGCCTGCTCGACCGGCTGGTGTTCGACAACCCTGAGCCCCTGGTCACCCTGGCCGCCCTGGCCGGCGCGACCACCCGGATCCGCCTCCAGACCGAGGTGTTGATCGCGCCGCACCACAACACCGCACTGCTGGCGAAGCAGACCGCGACCTTGGACCGGCTCTCCGGTGGCCGGTTCACCCTCGGCATCGGCATCGGCGGCCGGGCGGACGACTGCCGCGCCGCCGGCATCGACCTGCGCCGCCGGGGCCGCCGGCTCGACGAGCAGTTGCCCGTCCTGCGCCGGCTCTGGGCGGGCGGCCGCTACGACGACGAGGTCGGCCCGATCGGCCCCGCGCCCGCGACGCCCGGCGGCCCCGAGGTGCTGTTCGGCGGCTTCGCCCCGGCGGCGCTGGAGCGGGTCGCCCGCTTCGGGGACGGCTTCCTCGGCGCGGCGCTGCCGCCGGAGGCGATGGGCGGACTGTTCCGGGAGGTCGAGGCGGCCTGGCGGCGGCACGGACGGTCCGGTAGGCCCCGGCTGGTCGCCCAGGCGAACGTGGCCCTCGGCCCCGGCCCCACCATCGAGCAGGCCCGGCACAACATCCGCTCGTACTACGACTTCACCGGCCGAGCCGCCCACGTGGCGGACCGCCTGCTCACCACCGAGCAGGCGGTCCGATCCGCCGTGGACGGCTTCGCGGGCGTCGGCGCGGACGAGCTCATGCTGTACTGCTGGTCCTCGGATCCGGACCAGGTGGACCGGCTCGCCGACACGCTGCTCTGACCGTTCCTCCCGATCACGCCGCCGGAACGGTCAGCGCGGGATCGACCGGGCCGGTCAGTGCGGGATCGAGGAGATCAGCTCCTGCGCCCCCTGCCGCTTGAGCGCCAGGGCGACCGAGGTCCCCAGGTCCTCCGGGCTGAGGGCGCCCGCCCACTCGTGGGCGTCCAGCACCTGCTTGCCGTCCGGGGTGAAGACCCGGCCGCGCAGCGAGAGGCGGCCGTCCGGCTCGGCCTTGGCGTAGCCGGCGATCGGGCTGTTGCAGTGGCCCTGCAGCACGTGCAGGAACATCCGCTCGGCCGCCGCCTCCCGCCAGGTGTCGTGGTGGCCGAGCGTGGTGACGGCGTCGATGGTCGCGGTGTCGTCCTCGCGGCACTGCAGGACGAGGATCCCGGCGCCGATCGGCGGGCACATCGCCTCGACCCCGAGGATCTCGGTGATCCGCGCCTGTTCGCCGATCCGTTCCAGGCCGGAGACGGCGAGCAGCAGGGCGTCCACCGTGCCGGCGTCGACCTTGGCGAGCCGGCTGTTGGCGTTGCCGCGGATCGGCACGCACTCCAGGTGCGGGTGGGAGGCGGCGAGTTGGGCGGTGCGGCGGACGGAGGAGGTGCCGATCCGGGTGCCGGGCGGGAGTTCGGCGAGGGTCAGGCCGCCGGGGTGGACGAGGGCGTCGCGGATGTCGTCCCGGCGCAGGTAGGCGGCGAAGACGGTGCCGGCGGGCAGCGGGCGGTCGGCGGGCACGTCCTTGAGGCAGTGCACGGCGACGTCGGCCTCCCTGGCGAGCAGCGCGGCGTCGACCTCCTTGGTGAACGCGCCCTTGCCGCCCAGGTGGGCGAGGTCGCCGGTCCAGCGGTCGCCCGAGGTGGTGACCGGCACCACCTCGGTGCGCAGGCCCGGGTGCAGGACGGCGAGTTCGGCGCGGACCCGCTCGACCTGGGCGAGCGCCATGGGCGAGGAGCGGGAGACGATGCGGATCAGCTCAGCGGTGGACATGGCGCGATGATAGGCCTTCGAACACCCGTCATTGACGGCACGTCAGGCATATGGCGGGTAGTGCCGCCTCATCCGCCTCCGCTGCACGTCCTGCATCAGCGGCCCCACCGCGTCGATCGACGCCCCGGCCACCACCAACACGCTCGCCCCGGCGAAGGCGTAGCCACCCCCCGCGTACCCCCCGGCACCACCGGACCCGCCGAACCCACCGAACGCGCCCAACCCGCCGACCCCGCCCAGCGCGCCCAGCGCGCCCAGCGCGCCCAGCGCGCCCAGCGCGCCCACGGCCGACAGCACGAGCGTCGGCAGGACGGCGACCAGGCCGGTGCCGAGCAGTTCGGCGACGGCGAGCCGGCGGCGCACGGCGGCGAGGTGGTCGAGGGTCGCCCTGCCGGGCTCGACGCCGGGGATGTACGCGCGGGTGCGCAGCAGCTTGTCGGCGTCGGTCAGCACGGACCGGCCGTCCAGCACGGCCAGCCAGGCCACGGCCGCGGCGAGCAGGAACAGCAGGACCAGGTACGGGAACCACGGCAGCCGCAGCGGAGCGAGCAGCAGCGCGGCGGCCACCGCCGGCACGAATCCCCGGTGGCTGAGCACCAGCGGCAGGTAGCGGCGTTCACCCCCGGTCCGGCGCCCGAGCGGCGAGTAGAAGACCTCGACCCGCCGCTCTCCCTTGCGCCCGGCGATCACCAGGGCGATCGTCACGGCCAGGCCCATCAGCACGGCCGCCGTCGCCGACGCGTACGAGCCGGACCCGGCCCGTTCCCGGACGGCCCACAGCTGACCGGGCAGCACGGCCACGACCTGGGCGAACAGCAGCACGGCGACCGCGTCGCCGAGCCCGTGCCGGTCCATCCACCGGATGAGCGGCACCAGCGCCGCCGTGCCCGCCGCGGCCCCGGCGGTCAGGACGGCGACGGCGGGCGCGCCGTGCAGCCGCAGCACGCCGTCCCCGGCCGCCGCGCCGGGGAGCAGGTGTCCGCTCGATGCGACCAGCGCGAGGGCGAGCCCGCCGAGCAGGCCGAGTACGAGGGCGGTGCGGCGCTGCAGCAGGACCAGCCCGGGGCGCACGGCGCGCAGTGCGCCGAGCCGGGGGTGCAGCCGGGCGAGGGCGGGGACGAGCAGACGGGCCAGGAGGAACGGCAGCACCCCGAACGGGAGCAGCGCCAGTCGGTACAGCCCGCCGCCGGTGATCAGGTCGACCAGTCCGTGTACCTGGTCGCCGGGCGGTGACCCGTCCGCGACCCGCCCGAGCACGGTCGGGTCGACGCCCGGCAGCGGCAGGTTCTGCCCGAGCCGGAGCAGGACGATCCCGCCGAGCGTGACCGCCGCCCGGCGGCCCAGGCCCGGCGCCCTGAACAGTGACACGACGTCCTCCCCCGATCACCTTGTCCTCAGCGGGAGTTGGGACGCGAGCGGACAGCCCGGCGGTTCCGGCAGAGACGACGGACGGGCACGGGCGGACAGCCGGAGTCCGCCCGCCGCCCGTCCCGTCTCCGCCCCGGTCCCGGTCTCGCCGAGGCTCACTCGTTGTGCAGCACCTCCGCGATCGACAGCCGGGCCGCCGAACGCGCCGGGACGAGTGCCCCGAGGACGGCGATCACGACGCCCGCGAGGGCGAGGCCGACCAGCAGCGGAGCGCCCCAGACGTCGATCGAATCCTCCGTGAAGGCGATGATCCGGACGTTCTCGACGATCAGCCGGTGCGCCAGGATCCCGACCGGGATGCCGATGACACCGCTGAGCGCGCCCTGCCAGGCCACCGAGGTGATCGTCATCGTGACGACCTGCCGGGGCGTCATCCCGATCGACTTCAGCATGCCGAGGTCGCGGCGGCGTTCCCGGATGGTGAGCAGCAGGGTGTTGAAGACACCGAGCGCGGCGACCACCGACAGCAGGACGGTGAAGGTCGTGGTGAAGCTCTTGATCGCGACGGTTCCCGCGTCCATGTGCGACTCGACGACGGAGGGCGTCAGGCTCGGGTCGGCGTCCGTCACGGCCTTCCGGTACGCCGCGGTGTCGGCGCCCGCGGCGAGCCGTACGTCGTACTCGACGTGGTGCGGGTCGTCGGTGAGCGCGGCCCGGGTCGCGTCGTTGGAGGTGATGGCGTTCGCGTTGCCCTCGATGTCCTTCCCGACGATGGTGACGGTCAGGTGCCGGCCCTCCAGGTCGAGGGTGAGCCGGTCGCCGACCTTGAGCCCGCGCTGGTCGAGGAAGGCCGGCCCGGCCGCGACCTCGTTCGGGCCGGTCGGCGGGTGGCCGTCGACCACTCGGAGCCACCTGCTGGAGCCGATGTCGTCGCCGCCGTAGAAGTCACCGAAGACGGGCCGGCCGTAGCCGACCAGGCCCACCTGGACCAGCCCCCGGGTCACGACGGCCGCCGCACCGGGGGTGGCGCGCAGCATCGCCTCGGTCTGGGCCGGGGTGAGCCGCGGCGCGGTCCGGTTGCCCCCGAAGTGGGCGGTCTTGACGTTGATGTGGGTGCTGCCGTCGGTGGGGGCCATGGTGCGGGCCAGGGTGCTGCTCACGCCGGTGGTCACGGTCACGGTGACGACGCCGAGCACGATCGCCGCCATGGTCAGCGCGGTCCGGGCGGGGCGGGCGAAGGGCTGGCCGAGGCCGAGGCTGACGGCGCGCGGCAGCCGGGTGCCGCTGAGCCACCGCTGGACCTTCAGCCCGCGTCCGGTGCGCGGCGCGCTGCCGGCCGAGATGGCCTGGGCGGCGGAGAGCCGGTGCGCCCTGGAGGCCGGGGCGAGCGCGGCGAGGGCGACCAGCAGCGGGACGCCGGCCAGGGTGGCGGCGGGCAGCCAGCCGGCCGGTTCGATCACGGCGACGCCGGTCATGATGCCGCTGAAGGCGGTGCGGAGGATCGGGTGCGCCGCCGCCCAGCCGGCCGCCGTACCGAGGACGGTGCCGACGGCCGCGGGTACCGAGACCATGGTCAGGTAGACGGTGACCACCTGGCGCGGGGTGAAGCCGATCGACTTCAGCACGCCGATGTGCCGGTAGCCGGAGACCACCGCGCCGCTCACCACGTTGCCGACGATGAGCACGGCGACCACCAGGCCGAGCACGCCGAAGACCGTCATCAGCGGCAGGTAGGCGTCGGCGCCCGCGGAGAAGGCCTGCTTGAGCACCAGGTAGGACTGTGCGCTGGTGAGCGCGTCGGCGGGCAGGCCCTCGGTGGCGGTGCCGAGGGAGGCGGTGACCTGCTGCGCGGTGTCGGCGTCGGCGAAGCGGTAGAGCATCTGCCGTCCGGTGGGTTGCAGGTCGGCGGCCTGCCCGGGGGTGACCCAGCCGCCGGCGGACCGGCTCATGCTGTTGGCGAAGCCGACGACGGTGAGCTTCAGTCCGGTGCTGGTGGTGATCGGTTTGCCGAGCTGGCTCGGCGCGGCTCCGCCGAACGGCGAGTCGAGCACCACCTCGCCCGGTGCGGCGGCCCAGCGGCCGGACAGGAGCTCCACCCGGTCCACCGGGCCGCCGGGATCGGCCCGGCCGACCAGGTTCAGCGGGCCCGGCGGGTTGCCGACCCAGTCGGTGGGGATCTCGACCACGGCCTGGTCGAACGGCCCGGCGGCGGCTTCGACGCCCGGCCGGTGGGCGGTGGCGGCGAGCTGCTCCGCGGAGGCCCTGCCCGCGTCGAAGGCCGCCACGACGTGCGCTCCGCGCTGGGCGCCGAAGGCGTCGTCGAAGGGGGCCCGGGCGGCGCTGATCACCGCGAGGGCGAGCAGCACGGTCGTGGTGGAGCAGAAGACCACCAGGCCGATCACGATGGTCTGCACCCGGCGGCGCTTCACCGCCGCCCGGGAGGCCCGCCACACGGCTCCGCCGTTCATGACCGGGCCTCCAGCATCCGCTCGCGCGCCACCCTGCCGTCCGCCATCTCGACCAGCCGACTGGCGCACCGGGTGGCCAGGTTGGGGTCGTGGGTGACGATCAGCAGGGTCTGCCCGATCTGGTTGAGGTCGATCAGCAGGTCCATCACCTGCTCGCCGGAGCGGCTGTCCAGCGCGCCGGTCGGCTCGTCCGCGAGCAGCAGGGCCGGGCGGTTCATCAGCGCCCGGGCCACCGCGACCCGCTGGCGCTCGCCGCCGCTGAGCGCGGCCGGGTAGACGTCCTTGCGGTGTGCGACGCCGAGTTCGTCCAGCAGTTCCAGTGCGCGGCGGCGGGCCTGGCGGGCGGTGGTGCCGGTCAGCTGGGCGGCCAGGGCGACGTTGTCGAGGGCCGGGAGGTCGTCGATCAGGTTGAAGAACTGGAAGATCATCCCGACGTGCCGGCGGCGGAACAGCGCCAGGCCGGTCTCGTTCAGCCCGCCGAGGTCCTGCCCCTGCACCCGGACGGTGCCGGCGGTGGGCCGGTCCAGCCCGGCCACCATGTTCAGCAGGGTGGACTTGCCGCATCCCGAGGGGCCCATCACGGCGACCGCCTCGCCCGCCCGGATCCGCAGGTCGACGCCGTCGAGCGCCTTGGCGTCGCCGAACTCCTTGTGCACCCCGGACAGCTCGACGACGACCTGCGCGTCGTCCGGCCGGGAGGTCCCGTCGTGGTCGTTGCTCATGGTGGACGACGGTAGGCGCGGGCGCCCGGCCGGTACGTCCCACCCGGGGTGTAACCGCGGGCCGCCGTAGTACCGGGGATGTACGGGCGCGGCACCCCCGGATGATGTGGATCATGTCGTGACCTGGGAAGCTGACGCCGTGTGGGGATCGGAAGCGGAGTGGGTGTCCGTCGCGGTGGCGGTGGTGGCGTGCGCGGGCGCCGCACGGCTGGCGGTGGCGCTCGCGCGGGCGCGGCGGCTGTACCGATCGGCGATCGGCGAGCGCGGCTGGCTGCTGGAGCGGGAGCGCGAGAGCGCCGCCCGTACCGCCGTGGACGCCGAACGGGCCCGGATCGCCGCCGAGTTGCACGACATCGTCAGCCACAACGTGAGCCTGATGGTGGTGCAGGCCGGGGCGGCGCGCGAGGTGCTGGCCACCATGCCCGAGGAGGCGGCGGCGGCGATGGGCGCGGTCGAGGCCGCCGGGCGGGACGCGATGACCGAACTGCGGCACCTGCTCGGCCTGCTGGCACCCGCCGCGGACGGCAGCGAGGACCCGGACGGGGGCGACTTCGCGCCGCAGCCGAGCCTGAGCCGACTGAGCCCGCTGATCGACCGCTTCGCCTTCGCCGGGCTGCCGGTCGAGGTGCGGATCTCCGGCGAGCCCCGGCCGCTGCCGGCCGGCATCGACGTGACGGCGTACCGGATCGTCCAGGAGGCGCTGACCAACGCGCTCAAGCACGGGGACGGGGTGACGGCGGAGGTGACGGTGCGTTACGCGGACCACTACCTGCGGGTCGAGGTGCTCAACAGCGGGCCCAGCGTGCTCGCCGACGGCCCCGCCCCGGCGACGCGCCCGGCCGACGGCACCGGGCGCGGGCTGCTGGGCCTGCGCGAGCGCGCCGCCGTGTACGGCGGGGACCTGGACGCCCGGCGCCGGCTCGGCGGCGGCTACCGGGTCCGCGCCCGCATCCCGCTGGACCGACCGTGACGGGGAGCCGTGACGGAGCCCGCGCCGTGACGCAGAGGGCCGTGACGCAGAGGGCCGTGACGCAGAGAGCCGTGGACGAGACCACTGCAGAGAAGGGCACCATGGACGAGGGCACCGTGAACGAGGGCACCGCGGCAGAGGTGCGGGACCCGGCGGCGGAGCGCCGCCCGCGGGTGGTGATCGCCGACGACCAGGAGCTGGTCCGCACCGGCTTCCGGATGATCCTGACCGCGCGCGGCATCGACGTGGTGGCCGAGGCCGGCGACGGCGAGGCGGCGGTGGCCGCCGCCGTCCTGCACCGGCCGGACGTCGCCCTGCTCGACATCCGGATGCCCGGCATGGACGGTCTGGAGGCCGCCCGCCGGATCCTCGCCCGGGTGCCGGGCTGCCGGGTGATCATGCTGACCACCTTCGACCTCGACCACTACGTCTACGCCGCCCTGTCCGCCGGGGCCAGCGGCTTCCTGCTCAAGGACGTCACCTCCGCCCACCTCGCCGCCGCCGTGCGGCTGGTGGACACCGGGGACGCCCTGCTCGCGCCCTCGATCACCCGGCGCCTGGTCGAGCGCTTCGCGGCCGACGCCCCACGCCCGGCCCCCGGCGCCGAGGGCCCGCCGCTGCACCGCGACCTCACCCCACTCACCCCGCGCGAGGCGGAGGTGCTCGCCCTGCTCGGACGTGGGCTCTCCAACACCGAGTTGGCGCGCGAGCTCACCCTCAGCGAGTCGACGGTGAAGACGCACGTGGCCCGGATCTTCGCCAAGTTGAACCTGCGCGACCGGGCGCAGGCGGTGGTCCTCGCCTACGAGACCGGCCTGGTCGCGCCGGGCAAGGGCTGATCCCCAACAGGCTTCCTGCATCAGGCAGTTCGCATGACAATCATGCATCTCACTCATTAGAGCTAACTCCCTGTCGAATCGCCTTTTTTGCCAATCCATGGGGCAACATCTGCATGTCCGCGCCCGAACGGAAGAACCACCTCGGGCGGCATCACCCGGCATGACGAAGACCAGGACGAAGACAATTGGACAGGCCCGTGACCACCACCGCCCCCGTGTGGGACTGCCCCTTCCACCACACCGACGGCCTGGAGTTCGACCCCCTCCTCAAGCGGCTGCTCACCGAGGCCCCGATCGCCCGGATCCGGCTGCCGCACGGCGAGGGCGAGGCCTGGCTGGCCACCCGCTACGAGGACGTCCGGGTGGTCACCACCGACCGCCGGTTCAGCCGCGCCGCGGGCATCGGCCGTGACCTGCCGCGGATGACGCCCGCCCCGATCGCCCAGGCCGAGGCGATCAACCTGATGGACCCGCCCGCCCACAACCGGCTTCGCCGACTGGTCGCCCAGGGCTTCACCAACCGCCAGGTCGAGCGGATGCGCCCGGCCACCCAGCGGATCGTCGACGGCTACTACGACGAGATGGCGGAGCACGGCTCCCCCGCCGACCTGATGCACTTCCTGGCCGGCCGGCTCCCGCTCACCACCATCTGCGAGCTGCTCGGCATCCCCGAGGCCGACCGCGCCGAACTGCGCGGCCACGCCGTCGCGATGATGCGGATGGGCCCGGGCAGCCGGGACGGCCAGGAGGCCGCCAAGGTCGCGCTGCGCGCCTACTTCGGCGAGCTGACCGCGGCCCGCCGCGCCGCGCCCGGCGAGGACCTGATCAGCGCCCTCGCCACCGCCCGCGACGGCGACGAACTGCTGGACGCCGACGAGCTGACCGTGATGGCGATGGTCCTGCTGGTCACCGGCCACGACACCAGCACCTACCAGCTCGGCAACATCACCCACACCCTGCTCACCCACCCCGAGCAGCTCGCCAAGCTCCGCGCCCGGCCCGAGACGCTGCCGCGCGCCCTGGAGGAGCTGCTGCGCTTCATCCCGTTCCGGCAGGGAGTCGGCATCGCCCGGGTCGCCACCGAGGACGTGGAGCTGGGCGGGGTGCTGATCCGGGCCGGCGAGGCGGTGCACGTCTCCTACCTGACCGCCAACCGCGACCCGGCGGTGTACGAGCGCCCCGACGAGCTGGACCTCGACCGCGGCGCGCCCACCCACATGACCTTCGGTTACGGGCAGCACCACTGCCTCGGCGCGCACCTGGCCCGGATGGAGCTGCAGGTCGCCATCGGCACCCTGCTGCGGCGCTTCCCCGGCCTGCGACTGGCTGTCGAACCGGCCGAACTCGACTGGGACTCCGGCTCGATCTGGCGCTTCCCGCGCACCCTGCCGGTGGCCTGGTAGCCGCCGCCCGCCCCGCCTCCGCGCGACCGGCCCCGCCACCCGCAGCCGGGCGGGCGCCGCGCCCGTCCCCGTTCCACGCATCCACCGGCCTGCCCCCAGGCCCCCAGGGGAGACCCACACACCCATGGCAACACTCTGCCGCCCCGCCATCGCCGTACCCGAGCACGTCATCACCCTCGGCGAGACCCTCGAACTCGCCCGCGCCCTGCACGCCGACCACCCCCAGCTCGGCCTGGCCCTGCGACTGATCGAGAACACCGGGGTGCGGACCCGGCACCTGGTCCAGCCGATCGAGCGGACCCTCACCCACCCGGGCTTCACCGTCCGCAACGAGGTGTACGAGCGCGAGGCCAAGCGCCGCGTCCCCGAGGTGGTCGAACGGGCCCTGGCGTACGCCGAGTTGACCGCCCGGGACATCGACCTGATGGTCTACGTGTCCTGCACCGGCTTCATGATGCCGTCGATGACCGCCTGGCTGATCAACACCATGGGCTTCCGCTCCGACACCCGCCAGGTGCCGATCGCCCAGCTCGGCTGCGCGGCCGGCGGTGCCGCCGTCAACCGCGCGCACGACTTCTGCCGCGCCTACCCAGGCGCCAACGTGCTCATCGTCGCCTGCGAGTTCTGCTCGCTCTGCTACCAGCCGACCGACCTCGGCGTGGGCTCGCTGCTCTCCAACGGCCTGTTCGGGGACGCGGTGGCCGCCGTGGTGATGCGCGGGCACGGCGGGCACGGCGTGCGGATCGAGCGCAACGGCTCGCACCTCGTCCCGGGCACCGAGAACTGGATCTCGTACGGGGTCAAGGACACCGGCTTCCACTTCCAGCTGGACAAGCGGGTGCCCGGCACGATGGAGATGCTCGCGCCCGCGCTGCGCGGCCTGGCCGGCGAGCACGGCTGGGACGTCTCCGGGCTCGGGTTCTACATCGTGCACGCGGGCGGTCCGCGCATCCTGGACGACCTGTGCCGCTTCCTCAACCTGGAACCGGCCACCTTCCGCTACAGCCGCGCCACGCTCACCGAACGCGGCAACATCGCCAGCGCCGTCGTCTTCGACGCGCTCGCCCGGTTGTTCGACGACGGCGGCGTACCGGAGGGCACCACCGGACTGATCGCCGGCTTCGGGCCGGGCATCACCGCCGAGATCTCGCTGGGGAGTTGGGTCGGCGTGCCGGCCGAGGCGCCGCGCCCCCGCCGGCCTCGCGCCGTCTCCACCTCCGACATCGCCCTCGTCCATCCGACCGTCCCCCGCCGTTTCCCGGCCGGCACTACGATCACCGAATGACCGATACCACGGACCGCACCGACGCCTCCGCCAGAGCCGCCGAACTCGCCGCCCGCTTCCCGGCGTTGCACGCGCCGCAGTACTGGAGCTGGGGACGCTACGACGCGCAGTTCTCCACCGAGCTGCCGCCGGACGACCTGGTCACCAACATCCACCTGGTCGGCTTCGCCGACGGCGAGGTGGTGCTCTGCCGGGACGACCGGGACCACTGGTTCCTGCCCGGCGGCACCCGGGAGCAGGACGAGAGCATCGCCGCCTGCCTGGAGCGCGAGCTGCGCGAGGAGGCGGGTGCCCGGCTGCTCGGCGAGCCGGGCTGGCTGGGTGCGCACCGCTGCCGCACCGACGACCCGGTGCCGTACCGGCCGTGGCAGCCGCACCCGGAGAAGGCCTGGCTGTGGGGCTGGGGCGAGGTCGCGCTGGAGTCCTCGCCGACCAACCCGGCCGACGGGGAGCAGGTGGTCGAGGTCCGTACGGTCCCGGCCGCCGAGGCGCAGCGACTGCTGCTGACCGGGCACGAGGCCTGGTGGGGCGAGCTGGTCGGGCTCGCGGTGGAGCTGCGGCGCCGGGCCGGACTGGGCTGAGGCGTCAGCCGGTCAGGCCGGTCGGCCGGGGTATTCCCGCCGGTCCGGAAGATCACTGGAACGGCCGAACAACGGAGCGCGATGTCCGTTTTGCGATGATATGACTCGGCCATGGACACCTACACGCTGGCCGCGGACTACCCGCTGCTCAACATCTTCTGGACGATGTTGGAGCTGTTCCTGTGGATCCTCTGGTTCTTCCTGCTGTTCAAGATCATCACGGACATCTTCCGCAGCCACGACCTGAGCGGCTGGGGCAAGGCCGGCTGGCTGGTCCTGGTGATCCTCCTGCCCCTGATCGGCGTGCTCATCTACCTGATCGCCCGCGGGCAGTCGATGACCAAACGCGACATCGAACAGGCCAAGGAGAGCCAGGCCGCCTTCCAGGCCTACGTCCGGGACGCGGCAGCGTCCGGCCCGGACGCCGGCGGCAGCCACGTCGACGACCTGGCAAAACTGGCGGACCTGAAGGAGAAGGGCGCCATCTCCGACGAGGAGTACCAGAAGGCCAAGGCGAAACTCCTGGCCTGAACACCCGGACGGGTACCACGGCCGGGGGCCGGTGGACGCAGAGCGCGTCCACCGGCCCCCGGCCGTCGTCGATCCGTCGGTCAGTCCGAGGCGGCTCAGCGCCGCCCGGAACGCCGGTCGCCCGAGCCGCCGTCGCCACCGGCCAGGCCGGCCCGGCGCAGCGCGTCCGCCATGGCGCTGTTGGCCGGCGCCGGGGAGCCGCCGGAGCCGCCCCGGTCGCCCCGGTCGCGTCCGCCCTGGCCGCCCGGACCGCCGCCGCGCCGCTCCTGGCCGCCGCGTCCGCCCTGACCGCCCTGACCGGCGCCGCGCCGCTCCTGGCGCGGCGGACGGGCCTGCCGCTCGCCGCGGTCCCCGCGGTCGCCGCCCCGGTCGCCGCGCTCGCGCCCGACCTCGTCGTCCAGCCGCAGGGTGAGCCCGATCCGCTTGCGCGGCACGTCCACCGAGACCACCCGGACCTTCACGATGTCGCCGGGCTTGACCACCTCGCGCGGGTCCTTGACGAAGGTCCTGGACAGCGCCGAGACGTGCACCAGCCCGTCCTGGTGGACGCCCACGTCCACGAAGGCCCCGAAGGCGGCGACATTGGTGACCACGCCCTCCAGCACCATGCCGACCTCCAGGTCGCCGATCTTGTCGACGCCCTCCTTGAAGGTCGCGGTGCGGAAGGCCGGGCGCGGGTCACGGCCGGGCTTGTCCAGCTCGCCGAGGATGTCGGTGACGGTCGGGACACCGAAGGTCTCGTCGGCGAAGTCGCCGGGCCTCAGCGCCCGCAGCGCGGCGCCGTTGCCGATCAGCTCGCGCAGCTCCCCGCCGGTCGCGGCGAGGATGCGGCGCACCACCGGGTAGGCCTCGGGGTGCACGCTGGAGGCGTCCAGCGGGTCCTCGCCGCCGGGGATGCGCAGGAAGCCCGCGCACTGCTCGAAGGCCTTGGGGCCGAGCCGGGCGACGTCCTTGAGCTGCTTGCGGGTGCGGAACGGGCCGTTGGCGTCGCGGTGGGCGACGATGTTGTCGGCGAGCGTGCCGGTGACGCCGGAGACCCGGGTGAGCAGCGGCGCCGAGGCGGTGTTGACGTCCACGCCGACGGCGTTCACGCAGTCCTCGACCACGGCGTCCAGCGAGCGGGAGAGCTTCACCTCGCTCAGGTCGTGCTGGTACTGGCCGACGCCGATCGACTTGGGGTCGATCTTGACCAGTTCGGCCAGCGGGTCCTGCAGCCGGCGGGCGATCGAGACCGCGCCGCGGATCGACACGTCCAGGTCCGGCAGCTCCTGCGAGGCGAACGCGGAGGCCGAGTAGACCGAGGCGCCGGCCTCGCTGACCATCGCCTTGGTGAGCTTCAGCTCGGGGTGGCGCTTGATCAGGTCCTCGGCCAGCTTGTCGGTCTCCCGGGAGGCGGTGCCGTTGCCGATCGCGACCAGGTCGACGTCGTGCTTCTTCGCCAGCGCGGCCAGGGTGTGCAGGGCCGCGTCCCACTTGTTGGCGGGCTGGTGCGGGTAGATCGTGTCGTACGCGACGACCTTGCCGGTGGCGTCCACCACCGCGACCTTCACCCCGGTGCGGAAGCCCGGGTCCAGCCCCATGGTGGCGCGGGTGCCGGCCGGGGCGGCGAGCAGCAGGTCTCGCAGGTTGGCGGCGAAGACGCGCACCGCCTCCTCCTCGGCCTCGGCGCGCAGCCGGGCGCGCAGGTCGATGCCGAGGCGCACCAGGACCCGGGTGCGCCAGGCCCAGCGGACGGTGTCGCCGAGCCACTTGTCGGCCGGGCGGCCGCGGTCGGCGATGCCGAACCGGGCGGCGATCCGCTGCTCGTAGTCGTTCCCGCCGGGCAGGTCCCCCTCGGACTCGCCGTCGTAGGGCGAGAGTTCGAGGTCGAGCACCTCCTCCTTCTCGCCGCGCAGCATCGCCAGGATGCGGTGCGAGGGGAGCTTGGTGTAGGGCTCGGCGAAGTCGAAGTAGTCGGCGAACTTGGCGCCGTCCTGCTCCTTGCCGTCGCGGACGGTGGCGACCACGCGGCCGCGGGTCCACATCCGATCGCGCAGCGAGCCGACCAGGTCGGCGTCCTCCCCGAAGCGCTCGACCAGGATCGCCCGGGCGCCCTCCAGGGCCGCCGGGGCGTCCGCCACCGACTCGTTGAGGTACCCGGCGGCGAGCGTCGCCGGGTCCTGCGCGGGGTCGGCGAGCAGGGTGTCGGCCAGCGGCTCCAGCCCGGCCTCGCGGGCGATCTGCGCCTTGGTGCGCCGCTTCGGCTTGAACGGCAGGTAGATGTCCTCCAGCCGGGCCTTGGAGTCGGCGGCCAGCACCCGGGCGCGCAGCGCGTCGTCCAGCTTGCCCTGGGACTCGATCGAGTCCAGGACGGCCGCCCGGCGCTCCTCCAGTTCGCGCAGGTAGCGCAGCCGTTCCTCCAGGCTGCGCAGCTGGGCGTCGTCGAGGGAGCCGGTGACCTCCTTGCGGTAGCGGGCCACGAACGGGACGGTCGCGCCGCCGTCGAGCAGGTCGACGGCCGCCTTCACCTGCCCCTCGCGGACGCCCAGTTCCTCGGCGATCTTGCGCTCGATCGCCTGCTGGCCCTGGCGGGCCGCCTGTTCGACTGGCGTGGTCACGAAGCCGGTCACCTTCTCCTTCAGTGCTTTCGCCGTACGCCCTGCATTCTGGCAGGTGCCGACGACGACGCCCGGCCGCACCCGTCGCGCCCGGGCGTGGCGCGCCCGGCCGGCGGCCCCGGGCGGGCCGGCGCCGGCCCCAAGAAGGCTCAAGCGATGCCCAGTTGCCGCTGCATAGCCTGGCGGGCATGGACACTCTGGATGCTGCCGCCGAGTTGGAGCGGCTCGCCGCCGCCAAGTACCTGCTGTTCACCACCTACCGGAGGAACGGCACCCCGGTGGCCACCCCGGTCTGGGTCGCGCGGGACGGCGACGCGCTGGTCTTCACCACCGTGACGAAAACCGGCAAGGTCAAGCGCCTGCGCAACCGCTCGGACGTGCTGGTCGGCCCGAGCGACATCCGGGGTAACCTGCTCGGCGCGCAGGTCGCGGCCACGGCCGTGCTCGACCCGGTCCGGGCGCCCGCCTACCGCAGGCTGCTGCGGCGCAAGTACGGGCTGCTGTGCGCGATCGCGCTGACCGCGAACGTGCTGCGGTTCGGCAAGGGCGGCACGATCGGGGTGCGGGTCACCCCAGCGTGAGCGAGCCGCTGGGCCGGCCGTCGGCGGCGAGGTCGATCACCTTCGTCACGCTGCCGCTCGTCAGCCGGACCCGGTCCGGGCCGTCCCAGACGGCGTCGATCTCGTCGCCGGAGCGGAAGTCCGCGTGGGCGATCTGCCAGCGGCGGGCGGTCAGGCCGGTGCCCTGGTCGACGTAGACCCACTGGGCGGTGCTCAGCATCCCGGGCTCCTCCTGCCGGACGATCCGCCGGTCGGAGCGGTCGGGCGCCCGCTGCGTCCCGGTGTCGTACGGGGCGTCGAGGAGGATCCACAGCGGCACCGTCGCCGCGGCCGTCAGCAGCACGCCGACGCCCAGGACCACCCGGATCCAGGCCCGCCAGGTGACGCAGTACAGCACCACCAGCAGCAGCGGCAGCGCGCCGGTGAACAGCAACAGCGGCCGGTCGAAGCAGTCGCGCAGCACCAGCAGGCCACCCGGGCGCTCGCCGTACTGCCCGACCGCGCCCAACAGGGCGAGCAGCGCGAGCGCCGCCAGTGCCGCGCGCAGGGCCCGGCGCTCTCCCGCGGTCTGCTGACTGATCACCATGTCGTCAGCCTATTGGTCCGCGCAGTTGGGGAATACGGCTGAACGGAAACGATCGGCGCTGTACGCTGCCGGGCATGTGCGCTGCCACCCGGATGCACCCCGACGAGCCGGTGGTCGACGCGGCCCTGGTGAGACGTCTGATCTCCGCCCAGTTCCCGCAGTGGGAACACCTTCCGATCACCCCGGTCGGCTCCGCGGGGGCGGACAACGCGATGTTCCGCCTCGGGCCCGAACTCGCCGTCCGGCTCCCCAGAGTGGAGTGGGCGGCGGGCTACGTCCGCCGGGAGCGCCAGTGGCTGCCCCGCCTGGCGCCGCGGCTGCCGCTGCCGATCCCCGCCCCGCTCGCCGTCGGCCGGCCCGCCGCCGGCTACCCGTGGGAGTGGTCGGTGCTGCACTGGATCGACGGCGTCAACCCCGCCGTCGGCGTCCTCGCCGCACCCGACGCACTGGCCCGCGACCTGGCCGGCTTCGTCAACGCCCTGCGCGCCGTCGACCCGGCCGACGCCCCGGCCGGCCACCGCAGCGTGCCGCTCGCCTCCCGCGACGGCGCGACCCGCGCGGCCATCGCCCAACTCGCCGGCTCGATCGACACCGCGGCCGCCACCGCGCTGTGGGACAAGGCGCTGCGCCTGCCCGACCACGCCGGACCGCCGCAGTGGATGCACGGCGACCTCACCCCCGGCAACCTGCTGCTCTCCCGGAACGGCCGACTCGCCGCCGTCATCGACTTCGCCCTGATGGGCGTCGGCGACCCGACCGCCGACCTGATCGCCGCCTGGAACCTGCTGCCGGCCGCCGCCCGCCCCACCTTCCGCGCCGCCCTGCGCGCCGACGACGCGATGTGGGCCCGCGGCCGCGCCTGGGCCTTCTCCATCGCCCTGGTGACGATCCCGTACTACCGGCACACCGACCAGGCCCTGACCGCCAACGCCCGCCACGTCGTCCGCGAGGTGCTCGCCGACCGCAGCGTCTAACCGCTCCCCCGCAGCGTCCGCCCGCTCCCCGCGGGTCGGTCGCCGACGGCCGCGAGCAGTCGACGCACCAGCGGGTCGGGGTCGTCGGCGCGCCAGGCGACCGCGACGGCGGTCCGGGCCGCGCCGGGCTCGATCGAGCGGAAGGCGACGCCCCGAAGCCGGATCCGCCGGATGCTCGCCGGGGCCAGCGAGACGCCCAACCCGGCCTCGACCAGCGCGCACACCGTCTGCCACTCCACCGCCTGCTGCCCGATCCGCGGGGTGAAGCCGGCCTCGGCGCACAGCCCGGTGATCCGGTCGTACAACTGCGGGCCGTCCTCCCGGGGCAGCAGCACGAACGGCTCGTCCGCCAGCCCGGCGAGCCGGACGGTCCGTCGCCCGGCCAGCGGGTGGCCCGTCGGCAGCACCGCGACGAACGGCTCCGTGAGGACGGTACGGAAGCGCAACTCCGGTTCGTCCGGCGGTGGTTCACGCAGCAGGCCGACGTCGATGCTCCGGTCGTGCAGCGCGGCGATCTGCGGCGCGCTGGTCATCTCGCGCACGTCCAGGTGCACGGCGGGGCAATGCCGCCGGAAGGTGTCCAGCAGGCCGGGCAGGACGGTCAGGGCGAGGGAGGCCGAGAAGCCGATCCGCAGCCGTCCCGCCTCGCCGCGGCCGACCGCGCGGGCGGCGGCCAGGGCGTCCGTGAGGTCGGTCAGCGCCCGCCGCGCGGCGGGCAGGAGCTCCCGGCCGGCCGGGGTCAGCTCGACGCCGCCGGGGTCGCGGCGGAAGAGCGGGTGGCCGACCTTCTCCTCCAGCCGTCGGATCTGCTGGCTCAGCGGCGGCTGGGCGATGCCCAGGCGGGCGGCGGCGTGGCCGAAGTGCAGCTCCTCGGCGAGCACGACGAAGGCGCGCAGCTGCGGGAGGGGGAGTTCGGGGCGCTCCATACCTCCAGGGATATCAGATCGTCCCGCCGGGAGTGTTGGACGTATTCCCGCAGGCCACCTAGCGTTCCCGGCATGACAGAGCGACGCGCGATCCTCAGCGGATCGACCTTCGAGGAACAGATCGGCTACGCCCGCGCCGTGGTGGACGGCGACACCGTCCACGTCTCCGGGACGACCGGGTTCGACTACGCCACCATGACCATCTCCGAGGACGTGGTCGAGCAGGCCGAGCAGTGCCTGCGCACCATCGCGGCCGCGCTGGCCGAGGCGGGCTGCGGCTTCGCCGACGTGGTGCGGGTGCGCTACCTGCTGCCCGAGCGCGCGGACTTCGAGCCCTGCTGGCCCGTCCTGCGCCGCTGCTTCGGCGAGGTGCGCCCGGCCGCCACGATGCAGGTGTGCGGGCTCGCCGACCCCCGGATGCGGATCGAGATCGAGGTCACCGCCCGGCGGCGGGGCACGAGCGCGCCGACCGGGTAAAAAAACTTCCCGGGTCAAGATCCCCTGCTAGCCTGGATCCATGACCGGACTGCGCGAGCGCAAGAAGGAGCGGACCCGGCGGGCCATCTCCGAGGCGGCCATCGCGCTCTTCCTGGAGCGCGGCTTCGACCAGGTGTCGGTGGCGGAGGTCGCGGCGGCCGCCGAGGTCTCCAAGCCGACGCTGTTCTCCTACTTCCCCAGCAAGGAGGACCTGGTCGTCCACCGCTTCGCCGACCACCAGGAGCAGGCGGCCGACGTCGTCCGCAACCGGCTCGCCGGCGAACCGGTGCTCGACGCCCTCCTCCGGGACTTCCTGACCGGCCTCACCCGGCGCGACCCCGTCACCGGCCTCAACGACCACCCCGCCGTCCTCGCCTTCACCGCCCTCGTGTACGGCACCCCGAGCCTGGCCGCCCGGGTCGGCGCGTACGTGTCCCGCGCCGAACGCTCCCTGGCCGACGCCCTGTACGAGGTCCCCGAGCTCCCCGAACCCCGCGCGCTCACCGCCGAGCTGCTCGCCGCCCAGGTCACCGCCACCCAGCGCGTCCTCGCCCTGCACAACTGGCAGCGCATCCGGGAGGGCGGCCGCACCGCCGACGACCTGCACGCCGAGGCCGCCGGCGACGCCACCCGCGCCTTCGACCTCCTCGCCCACGGCTACGGCCGACCCGACCCCGGCCGGGCGCCTGGCTAGAGTGCCGCGTATGACAACGCGTCACCACAGCTTCGATGCCCTGCACAACTTCCGTGACCTGGGCGGGTATCCGGCCGCCGGGGGGCGGTCCGTACGGTGGGGCCTGCTCTACCGCTCCGACTCGCTCGGCAAGCTCACCTCCCCCGCCGACCTCGACCGGCTGCGGGCCCTCGGCGTCCGGACCGTGATCGACCTGCGCTACCCCTGGGAGATCGCCGCCAAGGGCCGGGTGCCCGAGGTCGACGGGCTGGAGTACCACAACCTGTCGATCGAACACCGCCCGTACGACCAGGCCGAGATCGACCCGGAGCTCGACCCCTGGCGCTACCTCGCCGACCGCTTCGCCGAGGTCGCCGAGGACGGCGTGAAGGAGATCCGCCAGGTCCTGGAGGTGATCGCCGCCGCCGACGCCCCGGTGGTCTTCCACTGCGCCTCCGGCAAGGACCGCACCGGGCTCATCGCCGCCCTGCTGCTCACCCTGCTCGGCGTCGCCGAGGACGACATCGCCGTCGACTTCGCCCTCACCGAGCTCGCCACCCCGCACTTCATCGCCGAGTGGCACGCCGCCCACCCCGACCGCACCCTGCGCTGGCCCGGCTACGGCCGCGCCCCGGAGACCGTCATCCGCCTCGCCCTCGGCGACCTCGCCGCCCGCCACGGCTCGGTCGAGGCCTACCTCACCGGCACCCTCGGCGTCGACCGCGACCGGATCGCCGACCTGCGCGCCCGACTGCTGACCGACTGAGCACCACTGCGGACCGCTGCGGACCGCCGCGGACCGCTGAGAACCGCTGCGCAGGAAGTCGGCCGGCCCGACTTCCTGCGCGGGCGATAACCGGTGGCGGGGGAGGGCGGTCACGAACGACCATGCACGGTATGACCGAACAACCCGCACGATGGACCGAGGCGACCGTCTACCCCGACATGTGGGCCGACCCGGACGACGACCCCCGCAACAGCGAAGGCCCCAGCCCCGACGGCGAACTCGGGAGCCTGCAGGACTACCTGACGAACTACCGGCTGACCCTGCGGATGAAGTGCGAGGGCCTGGACGCCGAACAGCTGGCCCGCCGTTCGGTCCCGCCGTCGACGATGTCGCTGCTCGGGCTGGTCCGCCACCTCGCCGAGGTGGAACGGCACTGGCGCACCTGGCTCACCGAGGACGAGCCGCTGCCGAAGCTGTACGGCAAGCGGGACGCGGACTTCGACGGGGCGGTGGCCGAACCGGCCGTGGTGGAGGCCTCGTTCCGGGACCTCGAACGCGAGCAGGCCGCGACCGACGCCGCGCTGGCCGGGTACGCCGACCTGGGCGAGCGGGTCGGGAAGGACGGGGTCGCGATCCGCGAGCTGCTGGTGCACCGGATCGAGGAGTACGCCCGGCACTGCGGGCACGCCGACCTGCTGCGCGAGTGCGTCGACGGCCGGGTGGGCCAGTGACCGACGCGCCCTGACGACGGACCCCGGCGGCGACGGACCCTAGCGGCGACGCCCCCGGGCCGGCCGGCCACCCTTGCCGGGGCCGGACCGGGGCTTCGTCGCCGAGCCCGCCGGGCCCGCCGGGGCCACCTTCTCGGGCCAGTGGGCCGGGCGGGTGAGGCCGGCCGGAAGGCGGGTGGCGGCGTCGCCGCGGGCGGCGTGGAGCTGGCTCTGGGTGAGGAAGAGCGCCGTGCCGAGGTCGGCGCCGGACAGGTTGGTGTCGCGCAGGTCGGCGCCGATCAGGTCGGCCAGGCGCAGGTCGGCGCCGGAGAGGTCGGCGGCCACCAGCAGCGCCCCGCGCAGGTTGGCACCCTGCAGGTCGGCGCCGCGCAGCCGGGCGCCGAAGAGGTCGCCGCCGCGGTGCTCCCGGCGGCGCGGGACACCGGCGCGGACGAGTTCGCTGGCGCGCAGCAGGAGTTCGCTGACGCGCTGCCGGTGGGCCCGGACGTCGAGGGCGAGGATCTCCTCGGGGGTGCCGCCGGCCAGCCGGTCGGTCTCCTCCAGGGCCTGCCGCAGCTCGGGGTGGACGGCGCGGGCGGGCTCGAAGGTGAGTGCCTCGGTCAGGTACCGGAGGAGTTCGTGCAGCTGCCGGACGACCGGGAAGACCTCGAACATCGGCCCGGCGCTGTCCGGCTCCTCGCGCCAGCTGCGACCGCCGAAGGTCACCTGGGAGACCCGCTGCCCGGCGCCGAAGCAGTCGTAGACGGTGCAGCCCTGGAAGCCGCTGTCACGCAGGCGCGCGTGGATGCCGCAGGTGAAGTCGGTCTGCAGGTTGCGGCAGGGGCTGCCGGCGGCCTTGTTCTCGGCGAAGTCGGCACCGGCGGCGAACGGCAGCGCGGCGCAGCAGAGCCCGAAGCAACTGCCGCAGTCGGACCGGAGCGGGGTCGGCGAGGCCGCCGTGGGGTCCTGCGGCGACTCGGTCTCGCGCACGTTCCGGGGTCCTTCCAGCCGGGCGCCGGAGCGACGCCGTGAACCCCGAAATCCTACTGGTCAGACCACCCCCACGGTCGGTAAGGTGTGAAACGCATCTGAGACTATTACGCGCAAGAGGTGGGCATCATGCAGGAGCCGGACACCGGGGAACTGGTCCGGATGTGGATCTCGGGCTGGGTCGTCTCGCGCGGCTCCGCCGAACCGGTCGACCAGCCCTGGGGCTGGAGCATCGACGTCGGCTCTCCGGCCGGGGAGGTGGGCCGGCACGTGCTGCCCGAGCCGACCGAGGCCGAGGTCCGCAAGATCGCCGAGGCCACCACCGCACCGACCACCTGGCTGAAGCTGTTCGCCGAGGACGCCACCGTGCGCCCCTGGCTGGGCCCGCAGTGGCGGCTGGACGTGCCGGGCTTCCTGATGAGCGTCCCGCTCGCCCCCGAGCGGCCGGAGCCGCCGGCCGGCCACACCGTCACCACCTGGGAGCGCGGCGGCGTCATCCGGACGATGGTGCGCACCGAGGACGGGCAGCTGGCGGCGCGCGGCCAGGCCGGCCTGGCCGGACCGGTCGCCGTGCCCGACCAGATCAGCACCACACCCGGGTTCCGCCGCCGGGGCCTGGGCGCCCTGGTGATGCGGACGCTGCAGTCCGCCGCGCACGAGCGGGGCGCGCGCACCGGCGTACTGGTCGCCACCCCGGACGGACAGGCGCTCTACACCGCGCTCGGCTGGACCACCCACGCCCCCATGGCCAGCCTGGTCCTGGATCCGGAGCCCGCCGAGGACTAGACGTACGGCCGGAGTTCGGCCCGCTTCGGCGGGCGGCCGTCGCCGGAGGAGCGGCCGGTGAGGCGGCGGCCGATCCACGGGCCGAGGTGGGTGCGCAGCCAGCGGGCGTCGGCGCGCAGACGTTCGGTGCGGCCGGGCGGGGCGGCGACGGGCAGCGGGGCGCGCCAGTCGAAGGTGGCGGGGCGGCCGAGTGCCTCCAACACGCCCTCGGCAACCCGCCGGTGACCCTCGGGCGAGAGGTGCAGCCGGTCCTCGGCCCACAGCCGGCGGTCGTCGAAGCAGGGCGCGGAGAAGAGGTCGACCACGGCGAAGCCGTCCTGGCGGCCGAGCTCCTGCACGAAGGCCTTCATCCGCAGGACCGTGGGCAGCAGCCGGGCACTGCCCGCCATCCGGCGGGTGGGGTCGGTGCTGGTGAACAGGACCACGGTGGCGCCGCCGGCCCGCAGTTCGCGGGCGCACTCGCCGAGCAGCCGCTCGACCCGGTCGATGTCGCAGCCGGGGCGCAGCACGTCGTTGAGGCCGCCGGCCAGGGTGACCAGGTCGGCGCCCATGGCGGCGGCGGGGGCGAGCTGCTCGTCGTGGATCTGCCCGATGAGCTTGCCGCGGACGGCGAGGTTGGCGTACCGGAAGTCCCCGTCCGCGCGCTCCGCCGCCAGCGCCGAGGCGACCCGGTCGGCCCAGCCGCGGTAGTGGCCGTCGGGCAGCAGGTCGTCGCACATGCCCTCGGTGAAGGAGTCGCCGAGGGCGACGTAGTCGGCGTAGCTGCGGTGGGTGGTGGGCACGGGCTGGGGCCTCCGCTCTCCTGGGACGGCTTCCGCGGTCCGACGATCGTACGTGCGCGTCGATGCGGCTCCGCAGCGAGGCCCCCCACCTCGGCGCTCATCGCGCGTCGACCGTTCGTTTATCGGCCCGCGCCATCCTGGGGCCACGGGGCGGCGGCCGGCGACGGGGGCCTTGCCGCCGCCCCCGTTCGGCTGCAACGCCTTTGGGACTCGCGCCACCGATCGCCACCGGCCACCGGCCACCGGCCGCCGGCCGCCACCGCGCCACCGGCCCGTCAGGGCGCGACGGCCGCCGCCTCGTCCCCCGCCTTGCGGGGCGTGAACCAGTGCTCGCGCACCGCGTCGGTGGGCCGCTGCTCGCCGAGCGCGGCCAGGCCCCACTCCCCCAGCGCCTCGATGACCGGCCGCAGTTCGCGCCCGCGCTCGGTGAGCTCGTAGACCGTCGCGTTGGCGGGCCGTTCCAGCCGCCGCCGCGCGACCAGGCCCTCGCCCTCCAGCTGCTTGAGCCGGGCGGCCAGGATGTCGGTGGAGACGCCGGGCAGGTCGGCGTGCAGGTCGGTGTAGCGGCGCGGGCCGGCCAGGAGTTCACGGACGATCAGGAGGCTCCAGCGCTCCCCCACCGCGTCCAGGGCGCGGGCGACGGCGCAGTACTGGTCGTAGCTTCGGCGTGACATGTGGATCAGCATAGCCAAAAGGTTGGACTTTCCAAGTGCCAACTTGGTAGAACAAAGCAGAAGCAACGGAGCGGTGGTGACGGTCGGGAGGCCGCAGATGGAGTTTCGACAGTCCAGCAAGCTGAATGGCGTGTGCTACGAGATCCGCGGCCCGGTGGTCGACCAGGCCAACGCCCTGGAGGAGGCCGGGCACACCGTGCTGCGGCTGAACACCGGCAACCCGGCGCCGTTCGGCTTCGAGGCGCCCGAGGAGATCGTCCAGGACATCATCCGCAACCTGCCCAAGGCGCACGGCTACAGCGACTCCCGCGGCATCCTGCCGGCCCGCCGCGCGGTGGTGCAGTACTACCAGCAGCGCGGGGTCCAGGGCGTCAGCGTCAACGACGTCTACCTCGGCAACGGCGTCTCCGAGCTGATCCAGATGGCCGTCACCGCGCTGGTGGACGACGGCGACGAGGTGCTCGTGCCGATGCCCGACTACCCGCTGTGGACGGCGGTGGTCCGGCTGGCCGGCGGCAAGGCCGTGCACTACCTGTGCGACGAAGAGGCCGAGTGGTACCCGGACCTGGACGACATCGCCGCCAAGATCACCGCCCGCACCAAGGCGATCGTCGTCATCAACCCCAACAACCCCACCGGCGCGGTCTACCCGAAGGAACTGCTGGAGGGCATCCTCGACCTGGCCCGCCGCCACCAGCTGATGGTCCTGGCCGACGAGATCTACGACAAGATCCTCTACGACGGCACCGAACACCACTGCCTGGCCGCCCTCGCCGACGACGTGCTCACCCTCACCTTCAACGGCCTCTCCAAGTCCTACCGGGTGGCCGGCTTCCGCAGCGGCTGGCTGGTCGTCTCCGGCCCCAAGCAGCACGCCACCGACTACCTGGAGGGCCTCACCATGCTCTCCGGCATGCGGCTGTGCCCCAACGTGCCCGCCCAGTACGCCGTCCAGGCCGCGCTCGGCGGCCACCAGTCCATCAACGACCTGGTGCTGCCCGGCGGCCGGCTCGCCGAGCAGCGCGACATCGCGGTCCGGGCGCTCAACGAGATCCCCGGCGTCAGCTGCGTCAAGCCCAAGGGTGCCCTGTACGCCTTCGCCAAGCTGGACCCGGCGGTGCACCGGATCGTCGACGACGAGCAGTTCGTGCTGGACCTGCTGCTGCGCGAGAAGATCCACGTCGTCCAGGGCACCGGCTTCAACTGGCCCCGCCCGGACCACTTCCGCTTCGTCACCCTGCCCCGCGCCGACGACCTGGAGACGGCCGTCAACCGGATCGGGCGCTTCCTGGCGACGTACCGCCAGAGCTGAGCGCCTACGCTCGCACCCATGACCGTCCTGCGCTCGATCGCCCTGTTCGTCCTCGCCGCGTTCGCCGAGATCGGCGGCTGCTGGCTGGTCTGGCAGAGCGTGCGCGAGCAACGGCCCTGGTGGCTGGCCGGGTTGGGCGTGGTGGCGCTCGGCGCGTACGGCTTCGTCGCGGCGCTGCAGCCGGACAGCCACTTCGGCCGGGTGCTGGCGGCGTACGGCGGGGTGTTCGTGGCCGGCTCGCTGCTCTGGGGCGTGCTCGTCGACGGCTTCCGGCCGACCCGCTACGACGTGGCGGGCGCGCTGATCTGCCTGGCCGGGGTCGCGGTCATCATGTACGGCCCCAGGCGCTGACCCGCCGCACGAGCGGACGCACCGGACGCACGGCCGGAAGCACCGGACGCGTCGGACACACCGGACGCGTCGGACGCACAGGACACGCAGGACAACAGGACACACCGGTGCCCCGGTGTCGGGCTTCCGACACCGGGGCACCGTCACGACCGCCCGGGACTACCAGCCCCAGCCGCCGCCCTCGCCGTCGTCGTCGCGGCCGGAGTCCCAGCCCTCGCCGACCTTGCGCAGGATGGTGTAGTTGTCGATCCGGGTGCCGTCCTCGGCCAGCGCCGTGACCTTCATGGCCGACTTCTGGCCCAGGTGGGCCGGGGTGACGTCGACCTTGATGAAGGAGTAGCCGGTGTAGCGCACCCGCGACCACTGGATGGTCTCGGAGACCTTCACCCGGCCCTTGCCGTAGTAGTAGGTGTTGACCTCGTCCTGGTGGTTCTCGTGCCCCTCGTAGGTGTCCGGCACGTCGAACTTGTACAGGCTGCGACCGGCCGCACCGGCGGTCACGTAGACCACGCCGTCCTTCTCGGGCTCGATGCTGGCGCCGCTCGGCACCTGCTTCGAGACCTTGTTGCCGAGGATGGCGTCGGTGCGCTCGTAGATGTGGTTGTGGCCGTTGATGACCAGGTCCACCCGGTACTTCTCGAACAGCGGCACCCAGGCCTCGCGGACACCGCCGTCGGAGGCGTGCGCGACGGTGGTGGAGAAGGCGCAGTGGTGGAAGAAGACCACGACGAAGTCGATGGTCTCGTCGCTGCGCAGGTCCTTGAGGGTGCGCTCCAGCCACTTGGTCTGCTTGCCCGCCGAGATGCCCAGGTTGGCCGGGATCTCGTAGGAGACGTCGTTGGCGTCGAGGGAGATCACGCCGACGTTCTTGTAGCGGAAGGTGTAGACACCGGGGACGACGCGCGGGTCCGGGCCGTTGTTCGGCAGGTAGAAGCGCTGGTTGTCGCCGCCGTAGCCGTTGGGCGAGTACCAGGCCTCGACGTCGTGGTTGCCGTAGGCGACCATCCACGGGATCTCGGCGGCGACCGTCTCGGTCTGGACCAGGAAGTCGTCCCAGGTCTTCGCGTTGAAGACGGACTTGTCCGGGTCGGTGCCGGAGCCCGCCGGGTCGGCGTAGCAGATGTCGCCGGCGTGCAGGTGGAAGGACGGCTTCTGCGCCTTGATGATGTGGTCGTTGCCCGCCGCGTGCGCGCTGACGCCCTGGTCACCGAAGGCGGTGAAGGTGAACGGCTCGTACACCTTGCCCCAGCGGTGGTCGCGGGAGGGCGCGGTGCGGAAGGTGTGCAGGGTGGAGATCTGCTGCTGCGAGGCGGGGTCGAAGCCCTCGTGGCCGACGCCGTAGTAGTAGGTGGTGTCGGGGTGCAGGTCCTCCAGCGCCACGTGCAGGTAGTACTGGTCCACCGGCTGGCTGCCCGGGGTCAGCGCCGGGGTGTGCAGGGCGCGGACCTCGGCCTGCACCTTGTGGCTGAGCTCCCACGGGGTCTTGCCGAAGCGCAGGAACGGCTTCTTGACCGGCGCCGGGACCTGCCAGGAGACACGGAACTGGGTGTCCGGCTCGGGGCCGAACTGGAGGTGGCGACCGACCGGCGCGACCAGCGAGCCGTCGATGCCGTCCGTCGTGCCGCCCGTCAGCAGCTGCGGGCCGGCCGGCGCCGCGAAGGCGGTGCCGCTGCCCAGGGCACCGCCGACGGCGACGGCGCCGACGGTCACGGCACCGGCGCGCAGCATCCGGCGGCGGGAGAAGCGGGCCCGCAGGTACTCGTGCTGCTCGGCCATGCTCATGCGGTCGGCAAGCTTGGCCGGCACGCCCATGTTGGGGATATCCATGCGCGGGACTCTGTCAGCGGCGCGTGGATCTGACGCGGACGCCCGGTGAACGGGCCCCAGCGTGTCCCCCATTCGAACGCCAATGTTCGACCATGGTTCGGTAAAGGGCATGTCCGCGTCGATCCGACGCCGGATCATGCTCTCCACCGGCCGGGTCACTTGAGTCGGCGTCGGCGCGGCCCGCCCCCCGGTCGGGGGCGGTGTGCCGGCGGGTCAGGAGGGCTCGTCCCACTGGGTGGCCGTGCGGTTCCCGGTGCCGTCGCAGGTGCGGCAGATCTCGTCCCGGTAGGCGTGCTTGGCGCCGGTCGCGTCCACCCGGTAGCGCACGTACACCCCGGTGCCGTCGCACAGGAAGCAGTTGCCGCCCCCGCCGCCCACCTCGGTGGTGCCGGTGCCCTGGCAGGTCCGGCAGCTGAGGCCGGCGGTCCGGCCGGTGCCCGCGCAGATGCGGCAGACCGTCGTCATCGTCTTCCTCCCTCGCGCGGAGCGCCTCGGTGCCACCGGTCATGCTAGTGGTGCGGGCCGCCGGACCACCCCGGGACGACGATCTGACGATCGGTCAGCTCGGCCCGGCGGCGGACGCTACTCCGGCAGGCCCTCGCGGACCCGCCGGGAGACCGAGATCAGCTGGAGGTCGAGCAGGCCGGGCGGCTCGGCGAGCCCGGGACCGCCCGCGCGCACCCAGGCGGCTATGTCGTCGATCATCTCGTCCATCAGGACGAAGCCGAGCCAGACCGGCCGCCCGCCCGCGGCCCGGCCCTCGCTGGAGGGCCCGACCACCACCACGTTGGACTGGCTGCACACGTCCAGGCACTTGACGGCGCGGACCCGGCCCGCCGCCCCCACCGCCGTCCGCAGCCGCTCGTACTGCCCCGCGTGGTCGACCCCGGGGTGCTTCGCCTCGGTGCCGCAGCAGCAGCCGCGGCAGACGGTGACGGTCACCGGGGAGCCGGCGCCCCGCTTCCGGTCGTGGTCCCGGGCGCCGTCGCGGTCACGGTCTCGGCGGCTCATCGGTTCTGGATACCCCTCGTGGTCGGCGGCGCGCTCTGCACCGGCACTGTACCCGCCGGTCAGGCGCCGTCCACCAGGCCCTTGGGATGCGCACGGTTCGGCGGGGAAGCAGGAGCGCGGGGCCCGCCGCCACCCCTCACTCCCCGGTCATCCGACCGCCTGCGCCGCGGCCCGGCCCGCCGTACGGCCCGAGAAGAGGCAGCCGCCCAGGAACGTCCCCTCCAGCGAGCGGTAGCCGTGCACGCCCCCGCCGCCGAAGCCCGCCGCCTCGCCCGCCGCGTACAGGCCCGGCAGCACCTCCCCGTCCGGCCGCAGCACCCGGGAGGACAGGTCCGTCTCCAGCCCGCCCAGCGACTTGCGGGTCAGGATGTTGAGCCGGACGGCGATCAGCGGGGCGGCGGCGGGGTCGAGGATGCGGTGCGGGGCGGCGGTGCGCACCAGCTTGTCGCCGAGGTAGCGGCGGGCGCCGTGGATGGCGGTGACCTGGAGGTCCTTGGCGAAGGGGTTGGCCAGCTGCCGGTCGCGGTCCTCGACGGTGCGGCGCAGCCCGTCCGGGTCGATCAGCGGCTCGCGGGTCTTGGCGTTCATGCCGCGGGCGAGGTCGGCGAGGTTGCCCGCGACCACGAAGTCGCGCCCGTGCCGCAGGTGGCTCAGGACCGGGCCGGGGGCGCCGGGCAGGGCGCGGCCGAGCACGCCGCGCACGGACTTCCCGGTCAGGTCCGGGTTCTGCTCGGAGCCGGAGAGGGTGAACTCCTTCTCGATGATGCGCTGGTTGAGCACGAACCAGGTGTACTCGTACCCGGTGGACATGATGTGCTCCAGCGTCCCGAGGGTGTCGAAGCCGGGGAACAGCGGGACGGGCAGCCGCCGCCCGCGCGCGTCCAGCCAGAGCGAGGACGGGCCGGGCAGGATCCGGATGCCGTGCCGGGCCCAGATCGGGTCCCAGTTCTCGATGCCCTCGGTGTAGTGCCACATCCGGTCGCCGTTGATCAGGCTGGCCCCGGCCGCGCCGGCGATCTCCAGCATCAGGCCGTCCACGTGCGCGGGCACGCCGGAGAGCAGCTTGGCGGGCGGGGTGCCGAGCCGGGCGGGCCAGGCCTTGCGGACCAGGTCGTGGTTGCCGCCGATGCCGCCGGAGGTGACGACGACGGCCTGGGCGCGCAGCTCGAAGTGCCCGGCGACCGCGCGGGAGCTGGCCTCGCCCCGGCCGGCCGGACTCGGCTCCAGCACCTCGCCGGTGACGGTGTCGACGGCGCCCGCGGTGGCGGACAGTCCGGTGACGCGGTGCCGGAAGCGCAGGTCCACCAGCCCGCGGGCGGCGGCGTCGCGGACCCGGCGCACGAAGGGCTCCAGCAGCCCGGGGCCGGTGCCCCAGGTGATGTGGAAGCGCGGCACCGAGTTGCCGGGCCCGTCGGCGAGGAAGCCGCCGCGCTCGGCCCAGCCGACCACCGGGAAGAACCGCACGCCCATCCCGTGCAGCCAGGACCGCTTCTCGCCCGCGGCGAAGTCCACGTACGCCTCGGCCCAGCGGCGCGGCCAGGCGTCCTCGGGGCGGTCGAAGCCGGCCGTGCCGAGCCAGTCCTGCCAGGCGAGGGCGTGCGAGTCGCGGATCCGCATCCGGCGCTGCTCGGGCGAGTCGACCAGGAAGAGGCCGCCGAAGGACCAGTGCGCCTGGCCGCCGAGCGAGGCCGCCGGTTCCTGGTCGAGCAGGATCACCTTCCGTCCGGCGTCGGCGAGTTCGGCGGTCGCGGCGAGGCCGGCGAGTCCCGCTCCGATGACGATGACGTCGGCGTCCAGGGGCATGCGCAGTCCTCCGTCGCGGCTCGCGGTGGCGGCGGGCCGGGGGGTGCTCCGTCGCCGTGCGCCCGATACTGCGGCCTGCGGTGACGTCCGGTCAACCGGTTGTCGACCGGCCGGTAACAAGCGCGTGCGTGAATTCCGCTCCACGGCGTTTCGGAAATACCTCCGATACACGGTGGAGCGAAATTCGAAATGTCGCGCGAAGCCATCTGACGGAATTTCGGCAATTTCCGCGCAAACCATGGACGTCCGCGAAACCTGGCAGTAACTTACCTGCGAGTAGCTGTGGCCCGGCTCGGCACGACCCCCCACCCGTCGTTTCTCTCCCCCAGGAGGAACCGTGCTCCGCCCTGCCCGGAATTCCCGGCACCTCCGGAATTCCACCGCGCTCGCCGCGGTCGCCCTCGGCGCGGCCCTGGCGCTCACCTCCACCAGCGCCCAGGCCGCCACCCCCGCCCCGAAGCACTACGTGGCGCTCGGCGACTCCTACGCCGCCGGCGCCGGCGTGCCCGGCCAGTCGGCCGGACTCTGCCTGCGCTCCGACCACAACTACGGCCACCTGGTCGCCGGCGCCCTCAAGGCCGGCGCCTACACCGACGTGACCTGCGCCGCCGCCAAGGTCAAGCACATGACGCAGTCCCAGTACGACGCGTTCATCAAGGTCAACGACCCGCAGTTCGACGCGCTGACCGGCGACACCGACCTGGTCACCCTCGGGATCGGCGGCAACGACCTCGCCGCCAGCGACCTCGGCCTCGGCGAACTGGTCGCCACCTGCATCGCCGGCGCGGTGGTCAACCCGCTGGGCACGCCCTGCAAGGACGTCTACCACCACGGCTACTGGGACTGGAGCACGTGGTCCTGGCAGTACGGCAACGACGACCTGGCCGACCGGATCCGCACCACGATCGCCCCGCAGATCGCCGGCACCCTCCAGCAGATCCACGCCAAGGCCCCCAAGGCCAAGGTGCTGCTGGTCGGCTACCCGTCCGTGCTGCCCGCCGACGGCTCGGCGTGCATCCTGCGCCAGCCGGTGACGCCGGGCGACGTCGAGTACATGTACGGCGTGCTCAACAAGCTGAACGCCGCCCTGAAGTCCACGGCGGCGGCGAACGGCGCGACGTACGTGGACACCGCGACGCCGACGGCCGGGCACGACGTCTGCTCGGACGACCGCTGGATCGAGGGCGCGCTGCCCGGCTCGCCCGCCGTGCCGTTCCACCCGAACGCGACCGGCGAGAAGGCGATGGCGGACGCGGTGCTCGCCGCACTGCGGTAGCCGCGCACGGGTACGTCGCGGCACCGCCCGCTCGCGGGCACGTCGCGACAGCCCACGCGGTACGTCGCGGCAGCGCCCGCTCGCGGGTACGTCGCGACAGCCCACGCGGTACGTCGCGGCAGCGCCCGCTCGCGGGCACGTCGCGGCACCGCCCGCGTACGCGGCCCCGGAGAGCCCCGAGGGGCCGGTGACCAGACCCCGGTCACCGGCCCCTCGGTCCCCGCCGTCGCGCGCTATTCCGGCTCGGCGGCCGAGGCGGAGGCGGCGGCCAGCCCGGCCGACCACTTCTCCTCGACGTTGCCGAACTTCCAGTAGGCGATCGCCGCCGCCCAGGTGAGCACGAACAGCCCGACGATGGCGTAGCCCACGAAGTTGAGGTCCAGCCCGCCGATCCAGGCGATCGGCCCGCTGGTGATGTCCAGCTTCTCGCCGAGCAGGCCGATCAGCTCGATCGAGCCGATGACCAGCGCGACCAGCACCGACAGCCCGGTGACGGTCAGGTTGTAGTAGATCTTGCGGACCGGCTTGGAGAAGGCCCACTCGTAGGCGAAGTTCATGAAGGAGCCGTCGATGGTGTCCAGCAGGCTCATCCCGGCCGCGAACAGGATCGGCAGCGTGAGCAGCGCGTACCAGGGCAGCGAGAAGGCCGCCGCGCCGCCCGCCAGCACCAGCAGGGACACCTCGGTGGCGGTGTCGAAGCCCAGGCCGAACAGCAGGCCCACCGGGTACATGTGCCAGGGCTTGGTGACGGCCCTGGTCACCCGGCCGAGGATCCGGTTCATCAGCCCGCGCCGCTCCAACTGGCGCTCCAGCTCGGCCTCGTCGTACTCGCCGTCGCGCATCCGGCGGAAGACCTTGAGGATGCCGTTGAAGGCGCCCAGGTTGATCAGGCCGAGCAGCAGCAGGAAGGTGCCGGAGACGGTGACGCCGATCAGGCCCGTCATCTCGTGCAGCGTCGAGTCGTCGGACTCGACCTGGCCGGCCAGCGAGCGGATGCCGAAGGCCAGCAGCGCGCAGAGGCCGAAGACGATCGAGGAGTGCCCGAGCGAGAACCAGAAGCCGACCGACAGCGGCCGCTTGCCCTGGCCCATCAGCTTGCGGGTGGTGTTGTCGATGGCGGCGATGTGGTCCGCGTCGAAGGCGTGCCGCATGCCGAGGGTGTAGGCGGTCAGGCCCATGCCCGCGCCGAACACCTGGCCGCCGACGGTGTAGTGCTCGGGGGCGACGAGCGCGAGCAGCGTGAACCAGCCGACGACGTGCAGCGCGAGGATGAACCCGCCCATTCCGGCCAGGCGGATCCACTCCTCACGGGTGAGTCGGTCGCGCCAGCGAGGGGCGGTCATCGGGGTGTCCTTTCGGCGGTGCGGGCGAAGCTGGGCCATCTTTCCGCCTTGACACACGTAGTTGCAAGTCATGCGCAATTACGGCTTGCTTTCCGCTCACCCCGGGATCACCACGACCCGTACAGGGCCTCGTAACCTCCCAGGCCTTACTCCGGCCCCTCTACGCGCGGATACTCCCGTTCTACGCGCGAAAACTCGGGCGCCGAACACCTCGACTCCCCACGGAGGAACGGCACATGACGATCCGAATCCGAACCGCAGCGGCCCTCTCCGGCGCGGCGCTGCTCGCAGCCGGCCTCACCACCCTCGCCCCCACCGCCACCGCCACCGCCGCCCCGGCCCCCGCTAGCGCGACCGCGACCGCCGCCGTCAGCGCCACCCCGCACCGGGTGCTGTTCGACAACTCCAAGGCCGAGACCGCCGGCAACGCCGACTGGATCATCAGCACCAGCCAGCCCGACCCGCTCGCCCAGAACGCCAACCCCACCACCGAGAAGAGCTGGACCGGCGCACTGTCCGCCTGGGGCGTCGCCCTGCAGAAGACCGGCCAGTACAGCCTCAAGACCCTCCCGTCCGGCTCCACCATCACCTACGGCACCGGCGGCGCGCTCGACCTCGCCAACTTCGACACCTTCGTCGTCCCGGAGCCCAACATCCGGTTCAGCGCGGCCGAGAAGACCGCGATCATGAAGTTCGTCCAGAACGGCGGCGGGCTCTTCCTGATCTCCGACCACGTCAACAGCGACCGCAACAACGACGGCTGGGACTCGCCGAAGATCATCAACGACCTGCTGACCAACAACGGGGTGAACAACAACGACCCCTTCGGCTTCTCGGTCGACCTGCTCAACATCACCACCGACAACCCGCGCGCGGTCAGCGACGCCACCGACCCCGTCCTGCACGGCTCCTTCGGCGCCGTCACCGGCTCGATCCTGCGCAACGGCACCACCTTCACCCTCAAGCCCGCCGACAACCCCTCGGTCAAGGGCCTGGTCTACCGGACCGGCTACAGCGGCAACACCGGCGCCTTCTTCGTCACCAGCACCTTCGGCTCCGGCCGGGTCGCCATCTGGGGCGACAGCTCCCCGATCGACGACGGCACCGGCCAGTCCGGCAACACCCTCTACAACGGCTGGAACGACCCGGCCGGCACCGACGCCGCCCTCGCCCTCAACGCCACCGCCTGGCTGAGCAAGGCGTGACCACCGCGCGGCCTCGCCAGGAAAACGGCCGCTTCCTCCCCTAGGGTCGGAATGCCGACGCCCGCGGCGCGCACGTACGGCGCACCATCCGTACGCCGGCGCGCCGCGGGCCCGTCGGCGCCCACCCGGCCCGGGACCCGATGGGAGCGGCCATGCCGTCCTACCCCTTCCACACCACCCGCGAGGACGTCCGCATCCCGCTGCCCGACGGCACGCAGCTGGCCGCCCGCCTGTGGCGGCCGGTCACCGACGAGCCCGTCCCCGCACTGCTGGAGTACTCCGGCGGGCGCCTCAGCGACCGAACCGCCGCCGAGGACGCCCGGCGCCACCCCTGGTACGCCGGGCACGGCTACGTCACCCTGCGGGTCGACACCCGCGGACACGGCAACTCCGCCGGCATCCCCGGCGAGCCCGGCGGCGAGCAGGAGCTGGCCGACGGCGCCGTCGTGGTCGACTGGCTCGCCCGCCGCCCCTACTCCACCGGGCGGGTCGGCCTGCTCGGCGTCGGCGCCGCCGGCACCACCGCGCTGCGCCTGGCCGCCCGGGTGCCGGAGATCGTCGGCGCCGTGGTCACCGCGTGCCCCGAAGGCGGCCACCGGCTCGGCGGCGCCGTCCTCGCCGCCGACCTGCACACCCGGCTCACCGCCCTGGTCGCCGACGCCGCCCTGCCACCGGACCCGCGCCACGTCGGCGACGCCTGGCGCAGCCGCTGGCTGACCCGCCTGGAGGCCCTGGAGCCGCCCGTCGACACCTGGCTCGCCGCCGGCGAGACCACCGTGCCGGTCTCCGTCCCCACCTTCGCGATCGCCGGCTGGGGCGACCCGTCCTGCTCCTTCGTGCTTCGGCTGCTCGCCGAGTCCCCCACCGCGCGCGCCCTGATCGGCCCCTGGCCGCACGGCCTGCCCGAGGACGCCCTGCCCGAGACGCTGCGCTGGTGGGAGCACTGGCTGCGCGGCGCCGACACCGGCGCCGTCAAGGAACCCGCCCTGCGCAGCTGGATCGGCACCCGCTGGACCGGCGACGACGCCTGGCCCTCGCCCGACGTCCGCGAGATCCACTACGGCCTGGACGGGCCGCTGCGCACCGCCGGCACCGCCGCCGACGACCGCTTCGTCCACGTCCGCTCCCCGCAGCACACCGGCCTCAACGCCGGCGCCTACGTCCCGCACGGCCGGCCCGCCGACCAGCCGCCCGACCAGCGCGAAGAGGACGGCCGCTCGGTCTGCTTCGACTCCCAGCCGCTGCCCGAGCCGCTCGAACTGCTCGGCGCCCCGACCGTACGGCTGCGGCTGCGCGAGGGCGGGCCGGCGCCCCTGGTGGCGGTCCGGCTCTGCGCGGTCGGCCCGGACGGCACCTCGGAGCTGGTCACCCGGGGCGTCCTGGTCGCCGACGGCCCGGACGTCGAGGTGGAGCTCGCCGCCTGCGCCTGGACCGTCCCGGCCGGACACCGGCTGCGGCTCGCCTTCTCCTCCGTCTACTGGCCGTGGGTGTGGCCCCCGGCTGAGGGCACCGGGTACGCCCTCGACCCGGGCCGCTCCACCCTGAGCCTGCCCGTCCGCCACCTCGCCGCCGACGTCGGCGCCGCGCCCGTCACCTTCTCGACCCCCTCGCTGCCCGATCCGCTCGACATCCACCTCACCGAACCGCTCACCGCCCGGCCCGAGCACGTCACCGTCCACGACATCGGCCGCCGCGAGTGGCGCACCGAGCTCTCCCCCGCCACCGACGGCACCCGCACCCACCCCGACGGCCTGGTCCGCGACGAGCACACCGTCACCGCCTACCGGGTCCTCACCGACGCCCCGCTCAGCACCCAGGCCCGCACCGACCACACCGTCCGGCTGGAGCGCCCCGACATCGGCTGGGACGTCACCGTCCAGACCCGCGCCCAACTGCGCTGCGACGCCGGGCACTTCCTCAGCATCGTGCAGCTGCGGGCGCTGGAGGCCGGATCGGTGCTGTTCACCCGCGAGTGGCAGCACCGGGTGCCCCGGGAGAGGCCCTAAAAGGAAGCCTTATGGAGTTTGCTCTCGCTTCTCCATACCCTTATAAATGACTCCATGAAGACCATCGGCCTGATCGGCGGCATGAGCTGGGAGTCCACCGCCGAGTACTACCGCCTGATCAACGAACTCACCCGCGACCGCCTCGGCGGGCTGCACTCCGCCCGACTCGTGCTCCACTCCGTCGACTTCGCCGACATCGAGCACCTGCAGACGGCCGGGCGCTGGGACGAGGCCGGCGAGGTCCTGGCGGCCGCCGCGCGCTCACTGGAGGCGGCCGGCGCCGACCTGCTGCTGATCTGCACCAACACCATGCACAAGGTCGCCGGCCACGTGGCGGCGGCGGTCTCCGTCCCCCTGCTCCACCTGGCCGACGCCACGGCGGACGCCGTACGGGCCGCGGGCCTGCGCCGGGTCGGGCTGCTGGGGACGGCGTTCACCATGGAACAGGACTTCTACCGAGGGCGGTTGACGTCCGGAGGCCTCGACGTCCTCGTCCCGGACACCGGCGCGCGCGCCCTGGTCCACCGGGTGATCTACGAGGAGCTGTGCGTCGGGGTGGTCCGGGAGGAGTCCCGGGCGGCGTACCGGCGGGTGATCGAGGACCTGGTGGCGGCGGGCGCGGAGGGGATCGTCCTCGGCTGCACCGAGATCGAACTGCTGGTCCGACAGGAGGACAGCCCCGTCCCGGTGTTCCCCACCGCCCGGCTGCACGCCGAGGCCGCCGTGGCCGCCGCCCTCGCCGACCGGTGACGGGCCCCACGGCGACCGGTGACGGAAAAGGCCTTGCGGGGAAGGGCGTTCAGGCGGCAAGATCTTCCCCGACCGAGACATCGTCAGAGGAGGTGAGACCCGTGAAGGCTGTATCGACGTGGGTGCTCCCCCTTTCCGTCACGGTCGGCGACTGACGCAGGCGTCGCCGGGAGCGCCATAGCAAGGCCCTCCCGAAAGGCAACTGCCATGAATACTTTCCAGTTCACTGCCGATTCCGTGTCGAACGGCATCCGCGAGCGCGACTTCACCGTGGGCGGCGTCCCCGGCGTGCTCTGGTCCCCGGCCACCGGCGCCGACCGCGCCCCGCTCGTCCTGATGGGGCACGGCGGCGGCAACCACAAGAAGCACCCCGCGATGTCGGGCCGCGCCCGGCTGCTCGTCGACGGCCACGGCTTCCACGTCGCCGTCCTCGATGCCCCCGGGCACGGCGACCGGCCGCGCACCGCGCACGACGAGGCGGAGATCGCCGACATGTTCCGGGCGCGGGCGGCCGGCGAGCCCGAAGGCCCGATCGTCGTCCGCTACAACGACCACCTGGCGAAGCTCGCCGTGCCCGAGTACCACGCGACCCTGGACGCCCTCCAGCGGCTCCCGGAGATCGGCGCCGACGGGCCGGTCGGCTACTGGGGCATCAACATGGGCACCGCGATCGGCGTGCCGTTCGTGGCGGCCGAACCCCGGATCACGGCCGCGGTCTTCGGCCAGCACTGGCCCGACGCCCTGGCCGAGCACGCGAAGCGGATCACCGTCCCGGTCGAGTTCGGCATGCAGTGGGACGACGAGCACATCTCCCGCGCGGACGGCCTCGCACTGTTCGACGCCTTCGCCTCGACGGAGAAGTCCCTGCACGTCAACTCCGGTAAGCACAAGGAGTTCCCCCGCTTCGAGGCCGACAGCGCCGCTCGCTTCCTCGCCCGCCACCTCGGCCGGGCGAAGGGCTGACCCCGGCACCCCGGGCGCCCGGCCCACCCCGGCCGGGCGCCCGGGCCCGCCACCGGACCCTACGGTGAGGCAATGACCGCACTGGAACGATGAAGGACCCCGGATACGACTTCCTCGGCGAGGACTACGCCTTCGTCACGGGCGAGGTCACCCCCGAGGAGGCCCTCGGCACCCAGGTCGCGCACTTCAACGACCCCGACAGGACCAACCTCTCGGGTCAGAACATCTAGGGCGGCTTCGCCGGCTGAACCCGGCCCGGCGTCCCCTGCTCCGGACCCGCCCCGATGCGACAATGCCCTTACCAGGCAGGCGAGTCGGGGAGGGCGACATGCTGACCGAGACGGTGTTCCGGACCGAGGACGTGGCGCCGCCGGACCGCTTCGAGTACTGGCGGCAGCACGTCGCCCGGATGATCGCGCCGTTCGAGGCCCGCACCGCGCACGCCGCCGACTTCCGGGCGGAGATGCGCGTCCTGCCGCTCGGCGACCTGGCGCTCTGGACGATGGAGAACCCGCCGATGACCGCACGCCGGTCGGCACGGCTGGTCCGCTCGTCCGACGACCCCGAGCTGTACCTCCTGTCGCTCCCGCTCGGCGAGGCCGCCAACGCCGTCCGGTCCGACGGCCTCGGCCCGTACCGCCCGCACGACCTGGTGCTGCAGGACAGCGCGCAACCCAACGTCCTCCAGGTGTGCACCGACGACCCTCGACAGCGGATCCGCGGGGCCTGGGTGACCGTCCCCCGGCAGGCCCTGCCACTGCCGCCGCACAGGGTTGCCGACCTGACCGCCCGTCGGTTGCCGGGGGACGACGGAATGGGGGCCCTGCTCGTCCGACTGCTCACCGGCATCACCGCCGACACCGGCGTCTACCGCGCCACCGACGCACCCCGGCTGGGCGCGGTCGCGCTCGACCTGGTGTCGGCCCTGTTCGCCCACCACCTCGACGCCGAGGACGCCGTGCCGCCGGAGATCCGGCGTCGGGCGCTGGTCCAGCGCATACGGGCGTTCGTCCACGCCCACCTGCACGAGCCGGACCTCAACCCCGGCGCCCTCGCCGCCGCCCACCACATCTCGGTCAGCTACCTGCACCGGCTGTTCGAGGGCGAGGAGGAGACCATCGCCGCCTGGATCCGCCGCCAGCGCCTGGAACGGGCCCGCCGCGAGCTCGCTGATCCGGCCCTGGCCGCAACGCCCGTCCACGTCATCGCGGCCCGCTGCGGGTTCCCCCGCGCCGCGGACTTCAGCCGCGCCTTCCGCGGCGCGTACGGTCTGGCGCCCCGCGACTACCGCCACGACGCCGTGACGCTCGGACGTGGACTCTGAGCCAAGCGGCAGTGGACCGGATGCCAACGACATCCCGGTGTCGACGGAGCAAGCTGATGGTGCGTCCACCGCGGGGGATCGTACGGCGGACGCGAACCCATCAGACCCTCGAAGGGGGACGTCACATGTCCAGCAACGGACTCCGCAAGCACCCGCGGTCGGCCGCCGGGGTCGGCTTCGCCGCCCTGACGCTCGCGCTCACCGCCCTGGGTGGCGGCCAGGCCCTCGCCGCGCCGCAGGGCGGCACCGCCACCGGGACGGACCTGCCCGTCCCGGCCGACGGGACCGCCCTCCGCGCCGACGCCACCGGCCCGATCAACATCAGGAACAGCAGCGGCAAGTGTCTGGAGATCGAGAACTCCTCCAGCCGGAACGGCGCCCGCGCCCAGCAGTGGACGTGCAACGGGCAGGCCGGCGCGGTGTGGCGCCTCGACCTCGTGCCGGAAGCCTCCAACTGGTACTACATCAAGAACGTCCACAACGGGAAGTGCCTGGAGATCGAAAACTCCTCCCACCAGAACGGCGCCAACGCCCAACTGTGGTCGTGCAACGAGCAGGCCGGCTCGAAGTGGCAGGTCGTCGGCACGAGGTACAGCGGCGTCTACGGGCTGAGGAACAGCAGCGGCAAGTTCCTGGAGATCGAGAACTCCTCCGCCAAGAACGGCGCCCGCGCCCAGCAGTGGGAGGACAACCACCAGACCGGCGTGCTCTGGAGGTTCTGATCCGTCGGGAAGCGCCCCGCCCGTCCTGCCGATCCGGATCGGCAGGACGGCGATCACTCCTCCTCCGGCACCTCCACGATCAGCAGGGTCCCCCGGCTGCCCGCCCGCACCGCGTGCCGCGCGCCGGCCGGGACGACGCACAGCTCACCGGCCCGTACGGTCGACTCCGCGCCGTCCACGAGGAGTTCGAGACTCCCCTCCGCGACGAACAGCGCCTCGGTCGTCCCGTGCACCTCCGCCTCCAGCTCCCGCCCGTCCATCCGCAGGACCTTCACCGCCGCCGTCCCGACCCGCCCCAGCACCTGGGAGCGCCAGGCCTCGGGCAGCCGCGCCGCCCGTTCGTTCACATCGACCAAGCTCATGGCCCTGGACGCTATCCGTCCCGGGCCGTCGATTGGTTGACCGTTCGGTAAAACCTCACGATGATCGCTCCGATGAAGGCACGCGCGCTCTACCACGACCTGCTCGGCCACGACGGGCCGCACCGGGACGACATCGACCGCTGGCTCGGCCAGGCGGCCGCACCGGCCTACCTCCAACGCCTGCGGACGGCCGCCGTCCACGGCTCCGCCTGGTGGGCCGACGAGGAGCAGCACGGACCGGACCTCGTCGAAGAGCTGTACGCCCTCGGCCGGCTCGCCGACGTCCTGCTGCTCGACCCGCGACCGGACGACTACCTGCGCCTGTTCACCGCCCTCGGCATGACGCCGTTCGACGGCGTCGCACCCTTCGACCCCTTCCTGCACGAGATCGTCGACGTCGAGCAGACCGAGGACCCGCAGGCGCCGATCGAGGTCCTGGAGGTCCACCGCCCCGGGCTGATGCTGGGCGAACTGCTGTTCAACCGCGCCCGGGTACGGATCCGGGCCGGCGCCGCGCACGCCGAACGCGGGATCGCCGACCGCTTCCCGCTCTACTGGACGTTCCGCCGCGCCGACCGGCCGGTGCACGACCTCTCGCACAGCTGGGGCAGCAACTCCCAGTGGCGCACCGACTTCCGCCTCGACTACCGCACCCCCGACGGCGACCACCTCAACGTCGCCGAGGACGGCTCCGTCGACGGCCGGCCCGACCTCGGCCACTACAAGGAACTGGCCCCCGAGGAACACCTGCTCACCCCGGCCGAACGTCGCGAACTGCTGCGCAACCGCTGCCTGCTGCGCACCCCGCGGGCGGCCGCCGAGCTCGCCGCCTCGCCCGGCTGGGAGGACGAGCTGTTCCCCTACGAGTGGCGGCTGCCGGCCGGGGAGTCGTGACCTGCCGCAGCGGCGCGATCGACGGCCGAGGCCTGATCGATGGCTGAGGCGTCATCGATGGCTGAGGCGTGATCGGCCAGCACCTCGCCGATCACGTACCGGGCGATGCCGGTCATCCGCGGGTTGGTCCGGCGGTAGTAGGCCAGCTCCATCAGCGCGACGGACAGCGCCCAGCCGCGGCCGCGGGCCCAGGTGGCGCCGTCGGCGGCCACCGCCGCCCGGAAGGCGGCGCGGGTCGCCCCGGGGAGCACGTACCAGGCGACGATCAGGTCCACGGCCGGGTCGCCCAGGCCCGCGCAACCGAAGTCGATGACGGCGCTCAGCCGGCCGCGCCCGTCCACCAGCAGGTTGCCGGGCTGCAGGTCGGCGTGGATCCAGACCGGCGGGCCGGCGTGCCCCGGGGCGCGAACGGCCTCTTCCCAGGCGGCGGTCGCGGCCTCGGTGTCGATGGCGTCCGCGAGCTCCGCGATCGCCCTGCGGACCGCATCGTCCCGCTCCGGCAGGGACTCGCCGCGGTAGGAGGCGGGGCCGCCCGCCGGGTCGACCCGGCGCATGGCGGTCACGAAGGCGGCCACGTCGGCGGCCAGCAGGGCGGGTTCGGCCACCCGACCGGCCGCCGGGTTCACGCCGTCGAGCCAGCGGAGGACAGACCAGGGCCACGGGCAGCCGTCCACCGGCCCGCCCCGGGCCACCGGGACGGGCACCGCGACCGGAAGCTCCGGGGCGAGGTGCCGCAGCCAGACCCACTCCTTCGCGATGTCCTCGACGGCCCCCGGGATCCGCGGGACGCGCACCACCAGCTCCGCGCCCAGCCGGAACATCGCGTTGCTCGTCCCGGCCGTCGCCACCGGCTCGACCGGCAGGCCCGCCCAGTGCGGGAACTGCGCGGCGACCATCCGGCGGACCAGGGCGTCGTCGATGTCGAGCTCGTCGGCGTGCATCGTGCGGGAGGAGGACATGGTGACCGAGCCTGCCGGGCCGGCGCCGCTCCGGCAAGCGAATTGACCCTCCGCGGCGACTACCAGGCCACGGACTTCCCCTGGTGGTCCAGGAACCGCAGGCCGGCCTCACCGCGGTGGCGCTCGATCGTCTCCACCACGCCGGGAACGCTCTCCTCCACGCTCAACTCGGCTTCCATGCCGCCGAGTTCGGTCCGCACCCAGCCCGGGTCCATCAGCAGCAGGCTGCGCGCGCCGCCGGCCTGGCGGACGGCGTAGCAGCGCATCAGCTGGTTCAGCGCGGACTTGCTCGCCCGGTACAGGTCCTGTCCGCCCTCGGTGTTCAGGGCGATGCTCCCCTGGTCGGAGGACATCACCCCGATGGTCCCGGCGGGCGCGACCAGCGGGCCGAGGACCTCCACGACGCGCATCGGGCCGAGCGCGTTGGTGACCATCACCTCGGTGAACATCTCCGTCGGCACCTCGCCGATCGGCAGGTCGCCGCGGGTGACGGCGGCGTTGACGAAGAGCAGGTCGAGGGTGCGCCGGGCCAGCCGGTCACGGAGGGCCGCGATCTGCTCCGGGTCGGTCATCTCCAGCGACTCGACGGTCAGCCGCCCGCCGGAGGACGCGGCCAGCTCGTGCAGGCCGGTGCGGCGGCTGCCGCGCACCGTACCGATGACGTCCCAGCCGCGGCGGAGGTACTCGGCGGCGATCCCGAGGCCCAGGGTCCGGGAGGCGCCGATGACGAGGGCGGTCCTGCGCGGTGCGGCCGCGAGGTGCCGTTCTTCACTCATGGGTCGAGCTTCATTCGGTCGAGCTTCATTCGGTCGAGCTTCACTCATGGGTCGAGTCTCCGAGCGGCCGGGGCCGGGCGTCCAATACCCTTCCGGGCGCATTGATACCGTGCGGGCATGGACCTGGACCTGCGCAAGCTCCGCTACTTCGTCGCGGTGGCCGAGCACCGGCAGTTCGGCCGGGCGGCCCAGGAGTTGTTCATCGCCCAGCCGGTGCTCAGTCGACAGATCCGGGCGTTCGAGCAGGAGTTGGGCTGCCGGCTCTTCACCCGCACCACGCGCAGCGTCGAACTGACCGCCGCCGGGCGACAGTTGTACGAGGAGGCGGCACGGATCACCGTCACGGTGGACGCCGCCCTGCGGCGGGTCCAGGAGGCCGCGCGGGGCGAGCAGCGGCTGGTCGTCGCCTTCTCCCCCGGCCTGCACGTGTCGGAAGCGATCCGGGCGTACACGGCACGCAACCCGGAGGTCGCGATCGACGTCCTCCCGCTGCGCTGGTGGGAGCAGGACGCCCCGCTGCGCGACGGCCGAGCGCACGTCGGCCACCTGCGGCGGCCGTTCGACGACACCGGGCTGCGCACCGTCCCGATCGGCCGGGAGACCAAGGTGGCCTGCCTGCCGGCGACGCATCCGCTGGCCGGCCGCCGCACCCTCACCGCCGCCGACCTCGCCGGTGAGCCGATCCTCGACGCCAGGAAGCGGCGGACCTCCTCGCTGGACGAGAAGTTCGAGCTGATCGCCTCCGGGCAGGGCATCGCGCTGGTCCCGCTCAGCGTCGCGGGCTCGTACTCCCGCCCCGACCTGGTCTACCTCCCGGTCACCGACTCACTGCCCGTCGAGACCTGCCTGGCCGTGCCGGAGGGCGATTGCACCGGGCCCGTGGCGGACTTCCTGGCGATCGCCGCCGCCACCCTGCGCCGCCGCCCCTCCGACGGCACCCCGCCGCCCACGCCCGTACCGACGCCGACGCCCGTACCGACGCCGACGCCCCCGCCCGCACCAACGTCCGCACCAACGCCCGCGGCCGCACCGGATCAGCCCCGTACCGCGAGATCCTGACTGCCCACCACCTTCAGCAGCCGCAGGGCCGCGTGCGAGGGCGTCCCGGGGGCCGCGGTGTAGAAGATCGTCCACTGGTCCCGGTGCGGGTCGTGCAGTGCCTCGCAGTCCAAGTCGAGCGGGCCGACCACCGGGTGCAGGATCCGCTTGCGGGTCGACCGGCGGGCCTCCACGTCCTGGCGCGCCCACAGCTCCCGGAACTCGGCGCTGTGCGTGCGCAGTCGCTCGACCAGGGCGCGCAGCGCGCTGTCGGCGGGGTAGCGGGCGGCGGCCGAGCGCAGGTCGGCGACCGCGCGGCGGGCGAACTCGGCCTGGCCGGAGGCGTCGTGGCAGGCACGGGCGTCCGGGTCGGTGAAGAAGCGCCAGACCAGGTTGCGCTCGCCGGGCGGCAGGGCGGAGAAGTCGCCGAGCAGCGCGGCCGCCATGGCGTTCCAGGCGAGGACGTCGCGGGCCGCGCTGCAGACCATGGCCGGGGTGTCGTCCAGCCGGTCCAGCAGGTGCAGGACGCCCGGCCGCACGTCGCGGGCCAGGCCGGAGGGCGGCAGCGGCGACTCCCCCACCAGGTGGTGCAGATGGGCGCGCTCGTCGTCGGACAGCCGCAGCGCGCGGCTGATCGCCCCGATCATCTGGCGCGACGGCCGCGGCCCCCGGCCCTGTTCGAGGCGGATGTAGTACTCCACCGACATCCCGGCGAGCTGCGCGACCTCCTGGCGGCGCAGGCCCGGGGTGCGGCGCCGACCGCCGGCCGGCAGGCCGACGTCGGCGGGCTGGACCCGGGCGCGCCAGCGCCGCAGGAAGGCGGCCAGCTCCGCCCGGTCCACGTGTTCCACGCCCCCAGTCTGGCCCGGCCGCCTCCCGGCCACCATGGGACCGCCGGTACCACCCTCGACAGTGCCCTCCCGGCCCGCGCGCCGCCCGGCCAGGCTGAGCCCATGACCACCGCAGCGCACCACCGCATCGTCCTGATCACCGGCGCCACCAAGGGCATCGGACTCGCCACCGCCGGCGAACTCGCCCGCGCCGGGCACACCGTGCTGATCGGCGCCCGCGACCCCGAGCGCGGCGCCGCGGCCGCCGCCGGGCTCACCGCGCAGGGCCTCGACGCCCGCGCCGTCCGCCTGGACGTGACCGACCCCGCGACCGCCACCGCCGCGGCCGGGCTGATCGCCGCCGAGTACGGCCGGCTGGACACCCTCGTCAACAACGCGGGCGTCGCCCGGGACTGGCGGCGCACACCGGAGGAGCTTCCCGTCGAGGCCGTGCGCGAGACGTACGAGACCAACGTGTTCGGCGTCGTCACCGTCACCAACGCCCTGCTGCCGCTGCTGCGCGAGTCGGCGGCCGGACTGATCGGCAACGTCTCCAGCGGCCTCGGCAGCTTCTCCTTCCTGGCCGACCCCGACTCCCCGGTCTGGGAGCACGCGACACTGCTCGCCTACAACTCCTCCAAGGCCGCGCTCAACGCCCTCACCCTGGTCTACGCCCGGGCGCTGCGTGACAGCGGCATCAAGGTCAGCGCGCTGGAGCCGGGCTACTGCGCGACCGACCTCAACGGGCACAGCGGCCACTCCAGCGCCGAGGAGGGCGGCCGGCGCATCGCCCGGCAGCTCGCGGAGGCGGCGGCCGGGCCGACCGGGGCGTTCTTCCACCCGGAGGGCGGCCGCTACGCCTGGTAGCCGGCCCCGGCGGCGATGAGTCCGGGCAGCTCGCGCATGTCCCGGAAGACGACGGTGCCGGGCCCGGTCAGCCGCTCGGCCGCCGTGACGCCGCCCGCGTAGCCGAGCGCGCGCATCCGGGCGGCCCGGGCGGCCGCGACGCCGGGGGCGCTGTCCTCGACCACGACGCAGGCCGCCGGGTCGACGCCCATGCTCCGCGCCGCGTGCAGGAAGAGGTCGGGCGCGGGCTTGCCGTGCTCGACCTCGGTGGCGCTGAAGATCCGCCCCGCGAACCGCTGGTACAGCCCGGTCCGGCCCAGGGTGTGCCGCATTTTCTCGTGCGTACCGCTGGAGGCCACGCACATCGGCAGGTCGATCGCGTCCAGCGCCTCCGGCAGGCCGTCCACTGGCGTCAGCCCGGCGTCCACGGCCTCCGCGTGCAGCTCGTGGAAGCGCTTGCCCCACACCGCCGCCGCCTCCGCCCCGAGCCGCTCGGCGACCAGCGCGTTGTTGACCGCCTCCGACCGCCCGACGAACCGCTCGATCGCCTCCGCCTCGGTCAGCGGCCAGCCGTACTCCTCCCCCAGCCGCACCAGCACCCGTACGGCGATCACCTCGCTGTCCACCAGGACGCCGTCGCAGTCGAATATCACCAGCTCAATCGGCTTGATCATCCGGACAGCATAGGGCGCGGCCCCGATCAGGGACCCGGCGGCGGGAAGTTCCCCGCCGACTCGGGCACACTGTCCGGCAGTCGCACCGGGTTCGAGCACGGGTAGTCCGCGACGACGGCCTTGGCGTACTTCAGCGCGATGTCGAGAACGGCCCGGTGGACCCTGTCCACACTGACCAGGACCTCCACGTACGGCCGACCCGTGCGTACGTTCTCCGGGTTGTCACACCGGAACCCGAGGCCCACGGACTGCCCCCCGACCCACCCCCGCACGTCCGGACCGAAGTCCAGGCGACTCCTGCCGTTGCCGTACGTCTCCGAGCCCGCGCCGTAGGTGTCGTTCATGGTGGCCTCGTCCATCGGCCGTACCCGGATCACCAGGAGGGACTTCTCCGCGTTCCGCCAGACCACGCAGGTCTGTTCCCCCTGGCCCGGCCCGAGCCTCTCCGTGCTGCCGCCCCCGTAGTGCTCGACGAACGTTCGGGGCAGGTCATCCGCCAGAGGTGCGAGGTCCGCCCGGGTGAGCACCGACCAGCAGGCACTGGCAGACGGCTCCGCCGGTGCGTGAGCCGACCGCCACCACCATCCGAAGCCGGTACCGGCGAGGACCACAGCCGCAGCCCCGGCGGTGACCCACCGCCGCCGGAGCCGCTTGCCCTCAGCCATTGACGGCCCGCGCGAAAAGTCCCGCACTGTCGGCCGCACCGGCCCGAACCTCGTTCGCGGCCCCTGTGGACAGTGCCTCGATCTGCTGCGGGTTCAGGCCGGTCCCCTGCGCGGCGTTCTCCACCGCCTTCTTTGCTGCCTCCGCCGCTCCGTTGAGGCTCGCGACGTCCGCGGCCGTGGCCGGATCCCCGGGATTCACCTCGATGTGGTAGTTCGCGGCCAGCTGGTCGACAAAGTAGTTCACCGGAAGGGAGAGGCCGGCGCCCACACCGGGAACCAATCCCAGCACCTTGCCGCCCGTCATCGCCCACACCGACTTGCCCCACACGGCGTTCTCATCGATGGACTTGTTGTACGCGTCCACCTGGTCCTTCATCTCGCGCACCAGCGCATCGGTCCGGGCCGCCCTACGGCGCCCCGGCGAAGCTGATGGGGCCGTCTCCACTGCCGAAGCGAGCGCCTCCAGCACCCCCGCCATCGGGTTGAAGCCGCCCTGCGCGGAGTCCTGTGGGGAGCCCAGGAACTTCAGCTGGGTGAACTCCGTGTTGTTCCACTGGTCCGACGTCCAGAATCCCTTCTTCTCGCTGAGCTGGGTGACGTGCTCGGCGATCGGGTTCAGGAAGTGCGCGTCGTACGTCCCGGTGCGCAGGATGTTCGTCAGGATCTGGTAGCCGAACGGCTGCGCGCTGCCGCCCGGCCTTCCGGGCGGCCAGACGTCCACCCGGGCGACGCCGGCCCGGCGCAGGCCGGCCTCCCAGTCATCGGAGAGGCGGGGGTAGTTACGGGTGTCGGTAGCGGTCGCCAGCGCCGTGCCGAGGTTCTTCTGGAGGTCGGCGATGGCCTGCGGCCGGTTGCCGCCCTTGTCCGCCGAGGCGACGGCCAACTGGCCGTAGTACTTGAGGAAACCGTCCGGCCCGAGGGACTGGTAGAAGGCCGTGGTGAACCGCGGGTCCGCGGAGTGTTCCTTCAAGGTCTTGTTGAGCTGGTCGATCTGGGCGTCGGTGGCGTTCCCGGCCAGCCGCAGGATGTCGGCCGCCTGCTTGGCCTGCTCCTCGACCCGACTACCGGGCGCCGGCGACCACCGCTGGGGCTGGGCGCCGGCAGCGGCGGCGGCGAGGTCCGGGAACTGTTTCTTCGCCGCCTCCGTCAGGTTGCCGGAACTGTCGAAGAGCCACGGATTCACCCGCCGCTCGAAATCCAGGTCGGTCACCTGCCACCTCCAAAGACCATCGGCCCCACCCCGGCCGTGAACCAGCGCGACTGCCCTGCCGGAACAACCACGGGACCGGGCTGCCGAACCGCTCGACGATCGGCGATCGACGCCTTCAGGAAGCAACCTAACCAGCTCTTTGTGCGGCGAAAGGGAGTTGAGCGACTTCTGAGGAAAGGAACGCGAAGGGCCCGGCGGCGGAAGCCACCGGGCCCTCGGAGGTGCCGCGTCAGCGGGTCTGGACGGAGGTGTCGTCGATCACGAAGCTCGTCTGCAGCGAGGAGTCCTCGACGCCGTTGAACTTCACGGTGACCGTCTGGCCCGCGTAGGCCGACAGGTCGAAGGTGCGCTGCTGGTAGCCCGCCGCGGCGTCCGCGTTGGAGTAGGTCTTCAGCGCGGTGCCGTTGACCGACACGGTCAGCTTGTCGTACGCGGTGGTGCCCGACTCCGCGGTGTCGATGTGCAGCCAGAAGCTCAGCGTCGCCTTGCAGCCCGCCGGGATGCTGACCGTCTGGGACAGCGTGTCGGTGTGGGTGGAGCCGTAGCCGTTCATCCACGCCTTCCACGAACCGCCGTGCGCGGCCTGGCTGGAGCTGTTGTCGACCACTCCGGAGCTCGCCGTCCACGGCGAGGCCGAACCCGTCTCGAAGCCCGCGTTGCCCAGCAGCTGCGCCGGGATGCAGTTGCCTTCGCTGCCGACGACGGTCCAGGTGAAGCTCGCGGTGGCGGTCTTGCCGGCCGCGTCCTTCACCGTGACGGTCACCGGGTAGCTGCCGCCGGTCGTCGTTGCGCCGCTGATCAGGCCGGTGGAGGCGTTGATCGACAGGCCGGCCGGCAGACCGGTCGCCGAGTACGACAGCGGAGCGGTGCCGCCGGACGCGTTGATCTGCAGGTTCACCGAGCCGCCGACGGCGGTCGACTGGTCACCGGGGCTGGTCACCGAGACGGCGCCGCTGCCGGCCGGCTTGGTGAGCAGGCAGCCGGCCACGTTGAGGTCGATGGTCCGGCTGGAGTTCAGGCAGGTGGTGAACCAGTAGGTCTCCTCACCGTAACTCTGGCCCTTGACGGCCTTGGTGGTGCCGTCGGCGGCCACCTCGCACGGGTTGTTGAGGGTGCACATCGCACCGTCGTCGTTGCCGGTGTTGTTGATGCCGATGATCCGCCCGCTGGCGGAGTCGATGATCGGCGAGCCCGAGGTGCCGTGCGTGGTGTTGCAGCCGGAGCTGTAGCGCAGCGAGTCGTGCCAGGTCCACTCGTCCTCGCGGAGGGTGGGCACGAACCCGTTGACGGAGCAGTTCCAGACCTGCTTCCAGTACGACGAGGGTATGTACATCGCCGCGCCGTCGCCCGGGTGCGTGTCGCTGACCGTCAGCGCGGTGGCGCCGTACTTGGAGGTGATCGAGCCGTAGGTGTCGGTGAGTTGGTAGAGCGCGACGTCGGTGCCGGTCATCGTCGCGTAGAGCACCTTGTCGGCCTGGACGGTGCCCAGGCTGTTGCCGGCGCCGTCGAGCAGGGTGCCGCTGCGGCTGGCGCTGACGTTCTGGATGACCTGGCCGGCCGAGGGCATGGTCGGCAGGCAGTGCCCGTTGGTGAGCATCAGCGCCCGGTCGCCGGCCACCGAGGTGGGGTAGCGGACCAGCGAGGCCGAGCAGTTGCTCAGGGCGATGGTGGACGTCAGGTCGGCCGCCTGGACGGCGTGCGCGGGGGCGGCGGCGAAGGCCAACCCGCCCGCGACGACGGCACTCGTACCGGCCACCGCGACAAGTCTCTTGAACATGGCTCTCCTTGTGGGGGATCGCGGGGTGTACGACTGGTCGCCGACGCCCGCGCCGCACGAAAGTGCCATGGCCACCTCAAGGGGTCAACCGTTCTGGCCGAACTCGCCACTCCTCACGGCTTGTTGTGCCACCCCGAGGCAACCACCCGTCCCGGTATGCCCGTTACGCGCTAGGGCTGCGGGGCGGAGTTCACCGTCCGGCTCTCCGTCTTGGCATTGCCCTTGCCGTCCTCCGCGCGCATCTTGATCGTCCAGATCGTCCCGCCGCCGCCCGGCTCGAACTCGTGCGTGTCCCCGACCTTCACGAACCGGCAGTCCCGGGTGAACTGCTTCGCCTCGGAGTCCCAGTCCACCCCGGTGGTGTAGTAGATCTCGTAGGAACCGTCCTTGACGCCGTCGATGGTGGCGGCCTGCCCCTTGGCCGCGTACGCCGAGGCCACCGCCTTGCCGTCGGTGGCGAGCGTGAAGACGGCGTCCGCCGAGCCGTTGTTGTTGAACTTCAGCGTGCCCTTGCCGCCGTTGCCCCCGTCGCGGACGACAGCGCCGTTCTCCAGGGTCCGCGGCTGCGGCTGCGGCTTCGGCAGCTCCGGAACGGTGAAGGCGGCCGGGTAGCCGGCCGTCGCCAGTTCGGCCAGGGCGGCCGGGACCGCCACCAGCCCCTGGGCGGCACCGAGCTCGGCCTGAACGACACCGACGGCGCACAGTTTCTTGTCGTTGAGCTCGACGCGGATCGACAACGCCTCGGAGGAGAGCGAGTTGAGGCCGTTGACCAGTTCGGTGCGGGCCGCGTCGGCGCCGGCCGGGGCGCTGCCGGCGTTCAGGTTCCGGGCGGCGCGGTCGGCGCTGGACTCGACGGTGGCGAGCGCGCTGGTGACCTCGCTCGTGGTCGTGGCCGCCGCCACCTTCCCCAGACCGGTGCTGATCGGTTCGAGGACTTGGGCGAGCGTCGTGCCGTACGGCGTCGCCGAGGCGCTCGGCGTCACCGCGGGGCTCGGTGCGGCCGTCCCGCCGCCCCCGCCCGAGCACCCGGCGAGCAGCAGCACCCCGCCGACGATCGCACCGGACCTGAACACGTTCCCCGTGGACGTCACGGCCCCACCCCTGTTGTCATCGGGCACACGCTCCCCACGCGCACACGAACGGACATGCTGCCGAGTACGAACCGCCCCGGTCAACAGGGTCCGTACGATCATCAGACGGGCCCGCCCCGGCCCGCCCGTCAGGGTCAACTACGATCGGGCACGTGCTCAGCCTCACCGGACTCCCCCTCCAGATCATCACCGCGGTCCTCGCGATCGCCGTCTTCGCCGCCACCATGTGGCTCTGGCCGCGGTTCGGCGGGAAGGGTTGGAAGTCCTGGCTGGGCCGGATCGGCGCCTTCCTCGCCACCCAGGTCGCCGTCCTGGTCGCGATGGGCCTGATCGCCAACAGCTACTTCGGCTTCTACAGCTCCTGGACCGACCTGCTCGGCACCAGCGGCAAGCTCGGCACCGTGGTCGACCACACGCCGAACGCCTCCGGGGTGGCCGTCACCGGGCAGCAGAGCTTCTACTCCGCCCAGGGCTCGGACCCGCAGCGCTCCGGCCTGATCCAGCAGGTGGCCGTCAAAGGAGCGGGCAGCGGTCTGAGCACCGAGGCGTACGTCTACCTGCCGCCGCAGTACTTCCAGCCGGACTTCGCCAAGCAGCGCTTCCCGATGGCCCTGGTGCTCACCGGCTACCCGGGCACCCCGGAGAAGCTGATCTCGCTCATGCAGTACCCGGCGTCCACCCTGAACGCCATCGAGCAGAAGAAGCTGCCGCCGACCATCCTGGTGATGACCCGCCCCACGCTCGTCGGCAACCGCGACACCGAGTGCGTCGACGTGCCGAACGGCCCGCAGGTGGAGACCTTCTTCACCAGCGACCTGCCCAAGGCCCTCGCCGGCACCTACCGGATCGGCAACGACCCGGCCAACCGCGCCGTGATCGGCAACTCCACCGGCGGCTACTGCGCGCTCAAGTTCGCGCTGCGCAAGCCCGACTCCTACCCCGCGGCGATCGCCCTCTCCGGCTACTACAGCGCGGCCCACGACCCGAGCACCGGCGACCTCTTCGGCGGCAACGCCCAGCTGAAGCAGGAGAACGACCTGCTGTGGCGGCTGAAGAACCAGCCGGCCGCCCCCGTCTCGCTGCTGCTGACCACCGCGAACGACGAGAACAACTTCGACGAGACCAAGGCCATGGTCGCCGCCTTCAAGGCCCCCACCTCGATGTCCACCATCACGCTGGACACCGCGGGCCACAACTTCCACACCTGGACCCGGGAGATCCCCCCGGCCCTGGAGTGGCTGGGCAAGCACATCACCATGCCCGCCGCCGCCTGACCTTCCCCCCCCCGGCGGGCAGATCACACCCGCCTCACAGCCCCGTCTCACGGTTCTCTCAGTCGCGCCACGCAGCGTATGGCGCATGACCACGAGCAGCTACTCCCCTCCGGCCGGCGACCCGTGGCCCGAGGCCGCGAACTTCCCGCCGCCGGAGGTGCCACAGCCGGAGCCCGCCCGGTCGGACCGGGCACCGCTCTTCCCCGAGCAGGCCCTGCCGCCCGTCGGCCCCAAGGGCCCCGCCTCCTGGTCCGGCCGGCTGCGCACCCTCCCGGCCCGCGCCTGGCGCGGGCGCGCGGACGACCCGCGCTGGGTGCGCCCGGCCCTGCTGGCACTGCTGGCCGCGACCACCGCCCTCTACCTGTGGGGCCTGAGCGCGTCCGGCTGGGCCAACGCCTTCTACTCGGCCGCCGTCCAGGCCGGCTCCCAGAGCTGGAAGGCGTTCTTCTTCGGCTCCTCCGACGCCGGGAACTTCATCACCGTCGACAAGCCCCCGGCCGCGCTGTGGCCGATGGCGCTCTCGGCGCGGGTCCTCGGCCTCTCCTCCTGGTCGGTGCTGGCCCCGCAGGCGCTGATGGGCACGGCCACCGTCGGCGTGCTGTACGCGACGGTGCGCCGCCGCTTCTCCCCGCTCGGCGGCCTGCTGGCGGGCGCCGCGATGGCGCTCACCCCGGTCGCGGCCCTGATGTTCCGCTTCAACAACCCGGACGCGCTGCTGGTGCTGCTGCTGACCCTGGCCGCGTACGGGCTGGTGCGGGCGACCGAGGCGGCGCGCACCCGCTGGCTGCTGTTCACCGGGGTGATGTTCGGTTTCGCCTTCCTCACCAAGACCCTGGCGGCCTTCCTGATCCTGCCCGCCTTCGCGGTGATCTACCTGGTCGTGGCGCCCACCGGCTTCTGGCGGCGGGTGCGGCAGACCCTGCTCGCGGGCGTGGCGATGGTGGTCTCGGGCGGCTGGTGGGTCGCGATCGTCGAGCTGATGCCGGCCTCGGCCCGCCCGTACATCGGCGGCTCGCAGGACAACAGCTTCCTGTCGCTCACCTTCGGCTACAACGGCCTCGGCCGGGTGGACGGCAACGAACGCGGCAGCGTGGGCGGCGGCGGACGGCTCCCGGCCGGCGTCGACCTGCCCGGCGGGGCCATGCCCGGCGGGGCCATGCCCGGTGGCGGACGCGGCTGGGGCGAGACCGGCCTGACCCGGATGTTCGGCACCGACATCGGCGGGCAGATCGCCTGGCTGATCCCGGCCGCGCTGATCCTGCTGCTGGTCGGCCTCTGGGGCACCCGCCGCTACGCCCGCACCGACACCGCCCGCGCGGCGTTCCTGGTCTGGGGCGGCTGGCTGCTCTCCACCGCGCTGATCTTCAGCTTCATGTCCGGGATCTTCCACCAGTACTACACGGTGGCACTGGCCCCGGCCGTCGCGGCGCTGGTCGGCATGGGCGTGGACGGGCTGTGGCGGGCGCGACACCGCCTGCCGTGGGCGCTGGCGCTGGCCGGCACGCTCGCGGTGACGGCGGTCTGGGCGTTCGTGCTGCTCGGCCGCAGCTCGGACTTCCTGCCGTGGCTGCGCTGGGCGGTGCTGGTCGGCGGGCTGGCGGCGGCGGTCGCGCTGGTCGGCGGCCAGCTCGCCGGACGGACCTCCGGCCGGACCGGCGCGCGGATCGCCTCGGTGGCGGGCCTGGTGGGCCTGGCGGCGGCGCTCGGCGGCCCGGCGGCGTACGCCGTGGACACCGTCGACACGCCGCACACCGGCTCGATCGTGACCGCCGGACCGGGCGTACAGGGCGCGTTCGGGCCCGGCGGCGGGCGCAAGGGCGGCAAGGGGTTCCCCGGCGGCATGGGCTTCCCGGGCGGCGGCAACGGCCGTTCGTTCGGCCAGGGTGGCCAGGGCGGCGGCCAGGGCTTCCCGGGTGGCGGGCAGGGCTTCCCGGGCGGGCAGGGCACGCGCGGGCAGAACGGCGGGGGCTTCCCCGGCGCCGGCAACGGCGGCGGCAACGGCTCCGGCTCCGGCTCCGACCATGCGAACGGACGCCACCAGCGCGGCGCCAACGGCACCAACGGCACCTTCCCCGGTGCCCCCGGCGCCCCCGGCGCGACCGGTGCCGAGGGCACGGCCCCCGGCGGCTTCAACGGCGGCGGGATGGGCGGTGGCGGCATGGGCGGTCTGCTCGGCGGCACCAAGGTGAGCGACGAGGCCGCCTCCCTGCTCAAGGAGAACGCCGACCACTACACCTGGGCGGCCGCCACCGTCGGCTCGCAGAACGCCGCAAGCTACCAACTCGCCACCGGGGAGCCGGTGATGGCCCTCGGCGGCTTCAACGGAACCGACCCCTCGCTGAGCCTGGCGGGCTTCCAGAAGTACGTCCAGGAGGGCAAGGTCCACTGGTTCGTCGCCGGCGGCTCCCGCGGCGGCTTCGGCGGAGGCTTCGGCGGCGCGGGCAGCAGCGCGGAGGGCGGTGAGCGGCAGGAGTCGGAGAACAACCGGATCGAGTCCTGGGTCGCCGCCCACTTCACCGCCAAGACGGTCGGCTCGGCCACCTTCTACGACCTGACGGCCCCGACCTCCTGACCGTGAGGCCCCCAGAGGGGGCGCGCCGCGTCCGCGCGGTGCGCCCCCTCTGCCGTGCGCGGGCCCCTACCCGCGCCCGCACCCGCGCCCGCGCCCGCACCCGCGCCCGCACCCGCACCCGCACCCGCCGGAGCCGCTCAGTCGGACGGGCAGTGCGTCCCCACCGCCGGCATCCGGCCGTCCTCCAGGAACGCGGCGATGGCCGACCGGACGCACGCGCTCTTGTCGTACGCGGTGTGCCCGTCACCGTCGCGGGTGAGCAGCACGCCGTGCTCCAGCCCGGCCGCCAGCCGCTGCGCCCACGGGTACGGGGTGACCGGGTCCTCGGTGGAACCGACCACCAGGACCGGGGCGCTGCCGGGTGCCCGGACGACGTGCGGGCGTTCGGTCGAACGGTACGGCCAGGGGCGGCAGTCCGGGGCGAGCAGGGTGGTCAGCGGGTTGTGCCGGCTGGTCAGCGGGGCCTGGACGGCGAGGTCGGCGAGGGCCGCCTTCAGCTGCGCGCCGTCGGGCGCCGGGAGGTCCGCGCAGGAGATGGCCGCGTAGGCGTCCGCGACGGTCGCGTACCGACCGTTCTCGCCGCGCCCGGTGGCACCGTCGGCGAGCCCGAGGAGGGCGTCGGCGTCGCCCCGCCCGAGGGCCGGTCCGAGGGCGTCGAGCAGCCGGTACCAGGAGCGGCGGCCGTCGTAGAGCACGTTGAGGGTGGCGGTCCAGCCGAGGGCGGCGGTGACGGTGCGGCCGTCGGAGGCGCGCAGCGGGCGGTCGCTCAGGCCGTCGAGAAAGTCGGCGAGGCGTCGCGGGGCGGCGTCCGGGTCGGTGCCGAGCGGGCAGTCGGCGCCGTCGTCGGTGGCGCAGGAGGTGGCGAAGGCCCGGAACGCGGTCTCGCCGGCGACGGCCTGTTCGACGTCGAGCCGCATCGGGTCGGTGCCGTGCTCGACGGCGCCGTCGAGCACGAGGCGGCCGGTGCGGCCGGGGAACTCCTCGGCGTAGAGCGCGCCGAGGTGGGTCCCGTAGGAGAGGCCGAGGAAGTCGAGCTTGCGTTCGCCGAGGGCTCCGCGCAGCACGTCGAGGTCGCGGGCCGCGTCGCGGGTGCCGAGGTGCGGCAGGTCGGCGTGGCTCGCCGTGCAGGCGTCGGCGAGGACCCGGCCGTGGTCGTAGGTCGGGTCGTCGGTGGCGTTCCACTTGTCGCGGGTGCGGTCGTCCAGGCAGTGGACGGGGGTGGTGTCACCGGCGCCGCGCGGGTCGAAGCCGACCAGGTCGAAGCGCTCGTGCAGCCCCTGGTAGCTCTTCCAGTCCCCGCGGACCATGGTGACACCGGAGTTGCCGGGCCCGCCGGGGTTGACCAGGAGGGCGCCGATCCGCGACTGCGGGTCGGCGGCGGGCAGCCGGGCGAGGGCGACGCCGATGGTGCGGCCGCCGGGGTCGGTGTAGTCCAGCGGGACGGTGAGGGTCGCGCACTCGATGGCCGGCCCGTCCTGGCCGCCGTCGGCGTCGTCGGGGCAGGGCCGCCAGTCGATCCGCTGGCCGTAGAGCGCGCGCAGGGCCGGCGCGGCGCCGGTGGCGACCAGGTCGTCGAGCGGCGGCCGGCTGCCGGTACGGCCCGCGCCGCCGGAGCCGGTGCAGCCCGCGAGCAGGGCGAGGGACGCGCCGAGGGCGAGGGCGGGCAGGGTACGCCGGGGGAACCTGGGGAATCTGGGGAAGCGGGAGGTCATCGGGGCCACCGCCCACGAATACCATCCGACCCGGCCCGGCTCCGAACCCGGGTCGCACCCCGCGCCCGCGCCCGCCCCTCGGACGTGAGGTTCCGTCAGCCGCCGATCGCGGACATCGGCCGGTCGGGGCGGACGAAGTCCGCGCTCCCGATGGCGTGTCCGGGCGCCTTGCCCGCCACCGACACCCGCCAGGCCCGCTCGACCTCGGCGTCGTCCGCCCCGCCGCGCAGCAGCGCGCGCAGGTCGGACTCCTCCGTCGCGAACAGGCAGTTGCGCAGCTGCCCGTCGGCCGTCAGCCGGACCCGGTCGCAGCCCCCGCAGAACGGCCGGGTCACCGAAGCGATCACCCCGACCACCGCGTCCGTGCCCGCGATCCGCCACTCCTCGGCCGGCGCGCCGCCGTGCCGCCCGACGGGGACGAGGTCGAACCGCTGCCCGAGCGCGGCCAGGATCTCCTCGGCCGTCACCATCGCCGCGCGGTCCCACGCCTCCTGCGCGTCCAGCGGCATGGACTCGATGAACCGCATCACGTACCCGTGCTCGACGGCGAATTCGGCCAGGGCGACGATCTCGTCCTCGTTCACGCCGCGCACCGGCACCGCGTTCACCTTCACCGGCCCCAGCCCGGCCGCCTTCGCCGCCGCGAGCCCCGCCAGCACGTCGCCGAGCCGGTCCCGCCGGGTGATCGCCGCGAACCGCTCGGGCCGCAGGGTGTCCAGGCTGACGTTCACCCGCCCCAGCCCCGCCTCGCGCAGCGCGAGCGCCGTCCGCGCCAGGCCGATCCCGTTGGTCGTCAGCGACACCTCTGCCCCCAGCCGCGCGATCCGGCCGACCAGCCCCGGCAGCCCCCGCCGCAGCAGCGGCTCCCCGCCCGTCAGCCGTACCGAGGCGATCCCCAGCCGCTCCACGGCGATCCGCACCAGCCGCACCACCTCGTCGTCCCCGAGCACCGCGTCCCGGGCGAGCCAGTCGAGGCCCTCGGCCGGCATGCAGTAGGTGCAGCGCAGGTTGCAGCGGTCGGTCAACGAGACCCGCAGATCGGTGTGGACCCGACCGAAACGGTCCACCAGCGGGCGCGGTGCGGTGTTCATCGACCCAGTACAGGGGGCGGACGCCCGCAGGGCCAGCGGCCGAACCGCCGGGGACCGGCCGCCACCTGCGGCTTCGCCTTGTGGATTCACACAATGCGTGCCTCCGCCCCATAGGGGCAGGCTGGGGGCCATGCAGACTGCGCCGACACCTGCCGGGCCCGCCCCGGTCGCCGCCCTCGTCCTCGCCGCCGGGGGCGGTCGGCGCCTCGGCGGACGCCCCAAGGCGCTGATCCGGTACGGGGGCCGGCCGCTGGTGGAGCACGCGGTGGCGGTGGTCCGGGCCGGCGGCTGCGCGGACGTCACGGTGGTGCTGGGCGCGGCGGGCGAGCAGGTCAGGGCCACCGCGCACCTGCCGGGCTGCCGGCTGGTGGCCAACCCGGACTGGTCGGGCGGCATGGGCTCCTCGCTGCGGGCCGGTCTGGCCGCACTGCCCCCGGGGGCCTCGGCGGTGCTCGTCATGCTGGTGGACACCCCGGGTGTCACCCCGGCCGCCGTCACCCGGCTGCTGGCCGCCCACCGGGCGGGCGCCGAGCTGGCCGCGGCGGCCTACGACGGACGGCGCGGCCACCCGGTGCTGATCGGCGCCCGGCACGTCGCCGAGGCGGCCGCGGGCGCCCGCGGCGACGCCGGCGCCCGCGCCCTGCTGGCGGCGCACGCGGCGGACGTCGTCCTGGTCGAGTGCGCCGACGTCGCCGTCCCGGACGACCTCGACACCCCCGCCGACCTGGCCCGCTGGTCCGCCGGGTGACCGTCCTCCCCTGGACGGAGGCCGGCCGCCGCCGGTCCCTGATCCGTCCCTGAGGATTGCCCCATTCCGCGCCCAGCGCCGGACATTTCGGGGAGCATGGGAATCGTCCCACCCACCCGACACCGACGGACGGAGCCCGCGATGGCAGGACTGCCCGACGACTTCACCGGACACGACCCCACGCGGCCGGGGGCGGGCGGTGGCGCCCGGGCGATCCGCTGCCCCGCCTGCCGCCGCGAGCACCTCTACGAGCCGCCCTCGCTGCCCTGCCCCTGCGGCGCCTCGCTCAAGGTGCCGCTGCTGCGCGGCGGAGTGCCCGTGCAGGTGCGCTTCCGCTCCTGGGAGGACTCCTGGCTGAGCATGCGCTGCCCGCACTGCGGCCGCTCCGACCAGTGGCCGCAGCCGGAGTTCACCTGCAACTGCGGCGCCACCGTCCGGCTGCCGGTGGACCGCACCACCCGGCTGGGCAGCGGCACCGCCGGGCCGCTCGCCGCCCCCGGGCCGCAGGCCTCCCGCCCCCACCCGGCCCACCCGATCGGCGCGCCGGTGCCCGCCCCGCCCGCGCCGCCCGGTGCCTCCACCGGCCGCGCCCGCCCGTTCCGCCACCGCACCCCCTTCCGCCCGCACCCGGTGCGCACCTCGCAGGACGCGGTGTTCACCGCCGCCCGCTACCTGGAGTGGCTGGGCTTCGACGACCTGGAACTGACGGAGGCGCAGGAGCGCGACGGGGTGACCCTGCTGGGCAGCCGGATGGTCGCCCAGGTCGACACCTGGACCGAGCCGGCCGACGTGAAGTCGGTCGAGTGCCTGTGGCTGCAGACCCTGCACGCCGAGGAGATGGCCGCCGCGATGTTCACCCTCGCGGGTTATTCGCACCAGGCCACCGTGCGCGGCGAGCAGCTGCTGGTCGCCCTGTTCAGCCTGGACCTGGCCGGCGTGCCACAGCCCGCGAACGGCGCCGCCGAGGCCCTGATGGAGACCGGCTGGACCTCCTGACCACCCGGAGGCTCCTCTAGATCATTTCCCCACCGAAAGCAACAACCTCCGCTCGTGATCTGGTGCACAAGCTCACCCCCGTGTTGAATTGCCGCCACAGCGCGGGCCTTTCGCCCTGCCGTTGCCATGCGCACGGGTCGTGGCGGCAGGGCCCCAGGGGCGGGTCCGCGTCCTGCTGGATGGCGCACACAAGGAGGTGGCGTTGTCGGAGCACGGATGGGGCCCGAGCGGCCCGGACGGGCGGGGGCGGGCGGCATCGGAGGAGCCGGGCGACACCGTGTGGCGACTGAGGTCCCGGGCGTGCTGGCAGGAGGCCGCCGAACTGTTGCGCCCGACCGCCGAGCAGGACCCGACAGCCGCCCTCGGGCGCGCCGAACTCCTCATCGAGCAGTGCCTGTTCACCGCCGCCAACTGGACCCAGGCGGAGCAGGCGCTGCGCCTGGCGGAGGCCCTGGCGGCCGGCACCGAGCAGCGCGCGGGCGCCGCCTGCGCCCGCGGGTTCCTCGCGTACGTGGCGAGCGTGCTCGGCCCGCGGGACCGGCTGGACGAGGCGCAGGCCGCGCTCGGCCGGACCTCGGCCCTGCTGCCGCCGGACGCGCCGGGCCGCCCACTGCTGGACTTCCGGCGCGGATTGGTCGCCGAGAACCTGCTGCGCGACCGCAGCGCCGCCTGGATCGCCTACCGCCGCGCGCACGAGGGTGCCGGCGAACGGGGGGACGAACTGCTGCGCTCGTACACCTGGCGCCACCTGGCCGCGTTGGCACTCTCCCGCGGGGACCGCGGCCACGCCCGGGAGGGCTTCGACGCCTCCCTGCGACTGCGCGAGCAACTCGGCTTCACGGTAGGGGTGGCTCCGGCGCTCGCGGCGCTCGCCGAGGTGTCCGAACCGGCCGAGGCCGCGCGGCTGCGCGCCGAGGCGACCCGGCTGGTGCACGCCCTGGGCGGGGTCCCGGTCTGGCTCGCACGCCAGCTGGGCGCCGCCCGCGCGCCGGGGCCTCCCCCGGACGGACGCATCGCGAGCGAGACTCGGGGAACAATCAGCTAAGGTGAGCCTAACCTGGCTGGGGTGAGCAGTGCCCCGGCCGGGTCGCCTTGCCGTTCCCCGGGCACCGCCACGCCCCGGTCCGGCCGCGCCCGACGCACCAGCGCCGCCGGGCGCCGCCGGGCGGTCCATGGGCGGGCCCCGGTCGACCCGATGGGGCCCGCCCATGACCGCGAGCAGCACCAGGCCCGGCCCCACGCCGTGCGCCCCCCGCAGCGCCGGGGCGCACGCCCCCGCCGGCGCACCGGACTCCCCCGTCCCGGGCGCCCCCTCGTACCACCGGCTGACCGGACTCACCCCCGTCCTGAGCGTGTGCTGCGCACCACCCCGGCGCGGCGCCGGCTGGCTGCCGGCCGCCGACCTGGCCACCCGCCCCGCTGCGGTGCGCGAGCTGATCGCCCACGATGCCCGGCGGGGCCTCGCCCGCTACGGGCAGCCGCTGCGCCCGGACGTCGCGGCCGGCTTCGGACTGCACCGCTTCGTCTGGCCGGTCTCGCTGCTGTTCACGCTGCCGTGGTTCCTGGAGCGGCGCGTCCCGCTGCTCGCCCTGGGGGACGTCTCGCTGCGCCGACGGCCCGAGGCGGTGGAACTGACCGTCCGCCCGGGCGGGTTCGTCTGCCTGCCGGACGACCCGGTCGCGGGCTCGTCGGCCCGCACGGTGCCGGACGGGGACGCGCTGGCCGCCGAACTGCGGTGCGCGCTGGGCGGGTTCCTGGCGCCGGTGCTGGCCGCCTTCCGCCCGGAGACGCGGCGCGGGCCCCGGGTGCTGTGGGCGATGGCCACGGACGCGGTGGCGGAGGGGCTCTGGTACGCGGGCGGGCTGCTGGGGGAGGCGGACCGGGCGCGCGCCGAGCTGTCCGCGCTACTGGCACCCGGCGGGCCGAGCGGGCGTGGAGGGCCCGGCGAGCCCGCGTGCGCGCCCGGCGCGGACGGGGGCCCCGCTCCGGCCCCGGCGCCCTTCACCCCGGACGCCGGCTTCGCGCCCCCGGCGCCCGGCTGCGACGACGCTTCGACCACGGACCGGGCCCGGGCCAGCTGCTGCCTCGTCTACACCGTCGCAGCGGAGGACATGTGCGGTGGCTGCCCACGCGTCACGCGGGGTTGACGAATGTTCGTCCGATATCAGATCCGGAAAGCCCGGAATTTCAGGAACAATCCACGCCAGATTAGTCAGACAATCGTCTTGTCGCTGCGTCAGAAATCCCTCTCTCCAGCGCATTGACACCGAATCGGTCATTCGCCCGCCGAGCATCCGTCATGATGGTCCCCGCCACCACGACACAGGAACGCGACGAAGGAAGCGAGGCTGGTTCCGGCGATGAAATTGTCCGACATACCGCTCGGGTGGGCCATCACCCTAGTCGCGGGGCTGCTGGTCAGCGCGCTCCTGGTGGCCCTGCTCCGCAGCCGGGGATCCGCCGGCACCACAGGTACGGATTCCTGGGAGCGTTCCGAGGAACGGCGCCGCCGCAAGGAATCCCTCTACGGCGCCGCCTCGTACACGCTCCTGTTCTGCTGTGCCGGTGTCGCCGCCGCGCTGTCCTTCCACGGACTGGTCGGCTTCGGTGTGCAGAACCTGGGCCTGTCCGGCGGCTGGGAGTACCTCGTCCCGTTCGGGCTCGACGGCGCCGCGATGTTCTGCTCGGTGCTCGCCGTCCGCGAGGCCAGCCACGGTGACGCGGCGTTCGGCTCCCGCCTGCTGGTCTGGGTCTTCGCAGGCGCCTCGGCCTGGTTCAACTGGGTGCACGCCCCGCGCGGCCTGAGCCACGCCGGCGCCCCGCAGTTCTTCTCCGGCATGTCCCTCTCGGCGGCGGTCCTGTTCGACCGGGCGCTGAAGCAGACCCGCCGGGCCGCGCTGCGCGAGCAGGGACTCGTCCCCCGCCCGCTGCCGCAGATCCGCATCGTCCGCTGGCTGCGCGCCCCGCGCGAGACCTACGCGGCCTGGTCGCTGATGCTCCTGGAGGGCGTACGCAGCCTGGACGAGGCGGTGGACGAGGTCCGCGACGACAAGCGGGAGCGCGCCCAGGAGAAGGAGCGCCGCAAGCTGGCCGGGCGCCGCGAGCGGGCCGAGATCCGGGCCATCAGCCGCTCCCACGGCACCTGGCGCCGGGGCGGCGGCGCCGCGCGGCAGCTGGAGTCCGGCTCGGAGCCCGCCATAGTCGGCGGGCCCGCCGCGGTCGAACGGCCCGGAGTGGAACGATCCGCAGTGGAACGACCCGCAGTGGAACGGCCCGCGGTCGAACGGCCCGAGGTGGAGCGATCCGCCGCGCCGCGCGAGGTCGAGCCAGCCGAGGGCACGGTCGTCCAGCCCGGTCTGCCGGCCCGCCCGGAGCGGCGCACCATCGACCTCACCCTGGAGGAGGACACCGTCACGTTGCCCCGGCTGGACTCGCTGGAGCGCAAACTGAAGGACCTGGAGCAGCAGTTCGGCTGACGCCCCGGGGGCCGATGATCCCGTAGGGCGCCGTCGGCCCCTCCGCCGCCGCCCCCTCGCGGGAGCGGCGGCGGCGCCCCGGGCTCGCCCCCCGGGCGGTCAGGCCGCCGCCGCCCCGCTGAGCTCGAACCACATCCGTTTGCCGGAGCCGCGCGGCTCCACGCCCCAGGAGTCCGCCAGCGCCTCGACCAGCATCAGGCCGCGCCCGGAGGAGGCCTGCTCCCCCGGCGTGCGGCGGGTCGGCCACAGGTCCGACTCGTCCTCCACCTCGACCCGCAGCCGGGCCCGCCCGCCGTCCTCCTCGGGCTCCCGGTAGAGCCGGGCGGTGAACATGGCGTCCCGGTCGGTGTGCCGGATCGCGTTGGTGACCAGCTCGGAGGAGAGCAGTTCGGCGGTGTCGATGAACTCGGCGACGCCCCAGCGGCGCAGCGCGTCGCGCAGCTCGGCCCGCACCTCGGCGACCCGGGCCAGGTCGGCCTGGCCGATCCGACGGCGCAACTGCTGGGCCGCGAGGCCGCCCGCCGGGCCGTCCCAGCGCAGGAGCAGCAGCGCTATGTCGTCCTCGCGCTCGCTGGAGTCGGCGGCCTGCGAGGCGATCCGGTCGGCCAGCTCCTCCAGCGGGTCGCGGGCCGCCTCGTCGGCGCGCGGCAGCGGGCGGGCGAGCACCCGGGTGAGCCGGGAGATCCCCTCGTCCAGGTCCATGCCGCGCGCCTCGACCAGGCCGTCGGTACAGAGCAGCACGGTCTCGCCCGGGTCCAGGCTGAACCGGGTGACCCGGTACTCCTGGTCCGGGTCGATGCCCAGCGGCAGCCCGCCGGCCACCGGCACCACGGTGACGGTGCCGTCCGCGCGACGCACCACCGGGTCGAGGTGGCCGGCCCGGACGGCGTAGACCACGCCGTAGTCCACGTTGACCTCGGCGTAGGTGCAGGTCGCGAAGTGGTCGGTGTCCAGGTCGGCGAGGAACCGGGAGGCGCGGGCCATCACCGCGGCGGGCGGGTGGCCCTCGGCCGCGTAGGCACGCAGCGCGATCCGCAGCTGGCCCATGATCCCGGCGGCGTGCACGTCGTGGCCCTGGACGTCGCCGATCACCAGGCCGACGTGCCCGCCGGGCAGCGGCACCACGTCGTACCAGTCGCCGCCGATCTGCAGGCCGGAGCCGGCCGCGAGGTAGCGCACGGCGGTCGTCACGCCCGGCACCGAGGGGACGGTCCGCGGCAGCATCACCCGCTGCAGGCCGGCCGCCAGCTCGTGCTCGGCGTCGTGCAGCCGGGCCCGGGCCAGCGACTGGGCGACCAGCCCGCCCAGGGTGGTCAGCAGGGTGCGCTCGTCCGCGTCCAGCTCCCGCTCGTCGTCGAAGCTGACCACGCAGACGCCGATCGCCCGGCCGCTGGCCACCAGCGGCAGGTACGCCCAGGAGCCGCGACCGGTGCGACTGGTGGGCTCCCACACCTCGGGGTAGCCGTCGCGGAAGTCCTCGCGGGTCGAGACGAACACCGGCGCGCGGTGCCGCAGCGCCTCGGCGGCCGGGTGGCCGGCGGGCAGGACGGTGCGGTCCCAGACCGCCAGCGCCTCGGTGCGGTAGCCGGAGGCGCCGAGGATCCGGGCCCGTCCGGCCTCGAAGGAGGCCAGCACCAGGCCGTCCGGCGGCAGCCCGGGCAGCGGCAGCTCAGTGAACACCCGGGCCACGTCACGGACGGTGACGGCTTCGGAGAGGGCGCGCGCCGCCTCCTTGATGAACCGGGAACGCTCCTCACGGAGCAGGGCCATCCGGTCGGCGTGGTCGCGCTTGTGCAGCTCGACGGTCGCGTCCCAGACGAAGCCCACCATCCGGGAGGCCCGGCCGAAGGCGTCCGCGAGCACCCGGCCGCGGAAGCGCACCGCCCGCATGGCGCCGTTCGGCCCGACCGTCCGGTAGTAGGCGCCGCACTGGCCGAGCTCGGCGACCGCGCGCTCGACCCGGCGACGCACCACCGGCGCGTCCTCGGGGTGCAGCAGGGACAGGAAGGAGTCGGCGGTGCGGTCGAAGCGGGCCTGCTCCAGGGCGTCCAGGCCGATGATCGCGCAGGCCCGCGGGTCGCCCTCCAGGACGTCCCGGCGGATGTCCCAGTCGAAGGAGCCGATGCCGTTGGCCGCCATCGCGGGCTCCAGCCAGTCCGGCATGGAGTCGGCGGACGCGGGCGGCAACCCGCCGGACAGCACGGGCGCCAACCGGGCGGCGGCGAGGCTGGGGGACGGGCGCACCGCGGGGCTCCGCCGGTTCGCCTGCGCGGGCGGCCGGGCCCGGCCCGTCCCGGCGGTGGTGGGGCCGACGACGGGCGGCCCGAGGGTTCCGGGCGCTGCGGTGCGCTGCTCGGCGATGGGGGCATCGGCGGTTCGCGGCTCTGCGGCGCGCGCCTCCACGGTGCACGGCTCTGCGGTTCTGGGCTCCACGGCTCGCGGTTCCACGGCGGACGCGCCGGGAGAAAGCGCCGGCCCCGGCGACTCGGGCTCAGTGGGCATGCTGCTCCTGCCGCTGCCGTGGCGGACCGCGCCGACCGTCCGGACGGGCCGCGAGGCGATGTGATGAGTCATGCTGGATAGGACGGTGCCGACGGACGGTGGTCAGTCGAGGTACGGTCTCCCCGCTGCTTCTTGCACGTGGACACACATTCCCACCATCCTGGCCAATGTTCCGCCGAGCGGCAATGCCAACGGGCCGGAAATCTTCCGTTCCGCCTTCTGTTCAGGGCTTCCTTCGACGGCGAATCAATCGACTGCGAACAATCGTACGACTGCGGCGGGCGAAGTCAGGGCAACGCGAGTTCGAACCAGGTGACCTTGCCGTCGCCTCTCAGCTGCACGCCCCAGGAGTCCGCGAGCGCCTCCACCAGCATCAGGCCGCGCCCCGAGGTCGCGTACTCGGCCTCCGGATCGCGCCGCCGCCCGGGCAACCTGCTTGCGCCGTCCTGCACCTCGATGCGCAGCCGGTCGTCCGAGCCGAGCACCGCATCGAAGACCGCACCCTTGGCGGTGTGCAGCAGCGCGTTGGTGACCAGCTCGGAGGAGAGCAGCTCGGCGGTGTCGGACAACTCCGGCACCCCCCAGTGGCTCAGTGCGGAGCGCAGCCGCTGCCGGACCGCGCCCACCGCGACCAGGTCGGCCGGGTCGAGCGTCAGGTGCAGCCGCCGGTGCAGGGCGCACTCTGGGGCCGGTGTGCCCTGCCGGGCCGTCCCGTTCGCCCCGGCCACGCCGGCCACCCCGTTCACGCCGTTCACCCCGGCCACCCCGGCCACCCCGTTCACGCCGGGCGCTCCGGTACCGCCGACCGTTCCCTGGACCGGCCCGGACCGGTAGGCGTCGCCCGAACTCGTCCTCTGACGCGGGAATCGCGACTGACCGTCCATCACCACATGCCCCCGCCCTGAAATCCGGGCCCCCGCCTCCGGATCCCCCGCCGGCCGGGTGGCCCCCTCGATCTGACCACCATCCTCATGCCCAGTTGACGGCGTTTGCAACAGTGTGCGTCCGATCACGTGGGGTGAAAGGGGCACGGGGAGGTTCGCGTGATCCAACTGCCCGCGCCGGACAGGTTTGCGAAGCGCAGAGGCAGTTTTCGAAGCCGCCGCCACCCGATCCCGCGTACGCCCGGCGCCCGTCCAGACCGCGCACCCGACCACGCGCCCCCCGCCGCAACCCCCGCCCGCGCCCCGCTCCCGCCGCCCCGCTCGGCGCCCACCGCCCCGGGCCCCTCACCCCCATCCCCCGCCCAGGGAGCCGAACCCGCGCGGACCGGCAACGCTGGACAGAGCGCCCCGGTCCGGGTTCAATGACCCGAGATGTTTGAACGACGTTCTAAACATCACCCCCGGAAGCCCCCCGAAGCCCCGAGCCGAACCCCCCTCCCCGGCGACCGCGAGCGAGGAACCGTGCGACTGACCCCCACCGAGCGGGACCGGCTGCTGATCTTCACAGCAGCCGAGCTGGCCCGCGCCCGCCGCGCCCGGGGCGTGCGCCTCAACATCCCCGAGGCCACCGCCCTGATCGCGGACACCGTCTGCGAGGCCGCCCGCGACGGCCTGCGGCTGGCCGAGGCCATCGAGGCCGGCCGCTCCGTCCTGACCGCCGACGACGTGCTGCCCGGCGTGCCGGACGTGGTCACCGTCGTCCAGGTCGAGGCCGTCTTCGACGACGGCACCCGCCTCGCCGTCGTCAACGACCCGTTCAAGGGCGCCGGCTCGCTCGGCGACGAGGCCCCCGGCGGCGCGTTGATCGGCGACGGAGCCGGCTACGACCCGATCGAGGAGACGCTGCTGCTCCCCGTCCACAACACCTCCGGGGTACCGATCTCGGTCACCTCGCACTTCCACTTCTTCGAGGCCAACCCGCGCCTGGCCTTCGACCGCGCCGCCGCCTACGGCACCCACCTCGCCGTCCCGGCCGGCTCCTCGGTGCGCTTCGACCCGGGCGCCACCGTCGAGGTCGGCCTGGTGCCGATCGGCGGCGAGCGGGTCGCGATCGGTTTCGCGGGGCTCGTGGACGGTCCCCTCGACGCGCCCGGCGCGAAGGAGGCCGCCCTGGCCAAGGCCCGCGCGACCGGCTACCTGACCGGCTTCGACGACTCGGAGGTGCCCTCGTGAACGAACGATGGGGGTACCCCCCGCCGGAGGCCGGGGGAGAGCAATTCAACCGAGCCGCCACGCGGGCGTGGTCCGGCGAGCGAAGCGAGGCCGGAGCATGACCGCGATCACCCCGCACGACTACATCGCCGTCCACGGCCCGCGCGCCGGGGACCGGGTCCGGCTCGGCGACAGCGGCCTGATCGTCCGCGTCGAGTCCGACTCCCAGGCGCCCGGCGACGAGTTCCTGGCCGGCTTCGGCAAGACCGCCCGCGACGGCCTGCACCTCAAGCCCGCCGCCGTCCGCGACACCTGCGACGTCGTGATCAGCAACGTGCTGGTGATCGACGCGGTCCAGGGCATCCGCAAGACCTCGATCGGCCTGATCGGCGGCCGGATCGCCTCGATCGGGCGGGCCGGCAACCCGGACACCCTGGACGGCGTGGACGTGGTCGTCGGCACCGGCACCACAATCGTCTCCGGCGAGGGCATGATCGCCACCGCCGGCGCCATCGACACCCACGTCCACCTGCTCTCGCCGCGGATCATGGAGGCCTCGCTCGCCTCCGGCGTCACCACGATCATCGGCCAGGAGTTCGGCCCGGTCTGGGGCGTCGGCGTCAACTCGCCGTGGGCGCTGCGCCACGCGTTCAACGCCTTCGACGCCTGGCCGGTCAACATCGGCTTCCTGGGCCGCGGTTCGTCCTCCGACCCGGCCCCCCTGGTCGAGGCGCTGGCCGAGGGCGGCGCGTCCGGCTTCAAGGTGCACGAGGACATGGGCGCGCACACCCGCGCGCTGGACACCGCACTGCGGGTCGCCGAGGAGTACGACGTCCAGGTCGCCCTGCACACCGACGGGCTGAACGAGTGCCTGTCGGTCGAGGACACCCTGAAGGTGCTGGAGGGCCGGACCATCCACGCCTTCCACATCGAGGGCTGCGGCGGCGGACACGTCCCCAACGTGCTGAAGATGGCGGGCGTGCCGAACGTCATCGGCTCCTCCACCAACCCGACGCTGCCGTTCGGCCGGGACGCCCTCGGCGAGCACTTCGGCATGATCGTCTCCGCGCACGACCTCAAGGTCGACCTGCCCGGCGACGCCGCCATGGCGCGCGACCGCATCCGGGCCGGCACCATGGGCGCCGAGGACGTGCTGCACGACCTCGGGGTCATCGGCATCACCTCCTCCGACGCCCAGGGGATGGGCCGGGCCGGCGAGACGGTGCGCCGCACCTTCGCCATGGCGGGCAAGATGAAGGCCGAGCTCGGCCCGCTCGACGGCACCGGCTCGTACGGGACGACGGAGAGCGGCGACGACAACGAGCGCGTGCTGCGCTACATCGCCAAGCTCACCATCAACCCGGCCATCGCGCACGGCCTTTCGCACGAGGTCGGCTCGATCGAGATCGGCAAGCTCGCCGACATCGTGCTCTGGCGCCCGGACCACTTCGGGGCCAAGCCGCAGCTCGTACTCAAGGCCGGCTTCCCGGCGTACGGTGTGGTCGGCGACCCCAACGCCTCCACCGACCGCTGCGAACCGCTCGTCCTGGGGCCGCAGTTCGGCGCCCACGGCGCGACCGCCGCCGACATCTCGGTGGCCTTCGTCGCCCAGGCCGCGGCCGACGGCGCCTACCTCGACCGCCCCGCCGACGGGCTGCCCACCCGCCGCCGCCGCGTCGGCGTCCGGGGCACCCGCGGCATCGGGCCGCGCGACATGGTGCGCAACGCCCGGGTCGGCCACGTCGAGGTCACCGAGACCGGGCTGGTCTCGCTGGACGGCTCACCGCTGCGCTCCGAGCCCGCCGACAGCGTCTCGCTCAGCCGGCTCTACTTCCTCTGATCCCCCCCCGCCCCTCCGATCCCCCTCGATCTCCCCCATAGGACTTGATGATGACCACCCCCACGCCCGCCTCCCTCGGCTACCGGATGCCAGCCGAGTGGCACCCGCACGACCGCACCTGGATGGCCTTCCCGACCACCAACCCCACCTTCGACAGCCCCGAGGCACTGCACGCGGGCCGCGAGGCCTGGGCCACCGTCGCCAACACCATCGTCCGTTACGAGCCAGTGACGCTGATCGTCAACACCGGCGAGACCGCCGAGGCCCGCAAGTACGTCTCGGAGCAGGTCGAGATCGTCGAACGCCCGCTGGACGACGCCTGGATGCGCGACATCGGCCCGTCCTTCCTGATCGACGGCAAGGGCACGCTGGCCGCCGCCGACTGGATCTTCAACGGCTGGGGTGCACAGTCCTGGGCCCGCTGGGACAAGGACCAGCACATCGCCGAGCACATCAGCGAACTGACGGAGGTCCAGCGGTTCGCCTCCCGGCTGATCAACGAGGGCGGCGGCATCCACGTCGACGGCGAGGGCACGGTACTGGTCACCGAGACCGTCCAGCTCGGCGAGGGCCGCAACGCCGACTGGACCAAGGAGGAGGTCGAGGCCGAGCTGCACGCCTTCCTCGGCACCACCAAGGCGATCTGGCTGCCGCGCGGACTCACCCGCGACTACGACGAGTTCGGCACCCGCGGGCACATCGACATCGTCGCCTCCTTCGTGCGCCCCGGCGTCGTCGTCGCCCACGTCCAGCCCGACCCCTCCCACCCGGACCACGAGGTCTGCCAGGAGCTCGTCGCCATCCTCCGCGCCTCGACCGACGCCCAGGGCCGGCAGCTGGAGGTCATCGAACTGCCCGCCCCCACCGTCCTGCTGGACGAGGACGGCGAGCCGGTCGACTACTCCTACATCAACCACTACGTGGCCAACGGCGCCGTGATCCTGTGCGCCTTCGCCGACCCGCGCGACGAGGAGGCCGCCGCCATCCTCGGCCGCGCCTACCCGGGCCGCACCGTCGAACTCGTCGACGCCCGCGAGATCTTCGCCAACGGCGGCGGCATCCACTGCATCACCCAGCAGCAGCCCAAGGCCTGACCCCGGAGCCGCCGGAGCGGGGGCCCGCGACCCCCGCTCCGGTAGCCTTCGAACCTCCGTTCCACCGAGGGAGAGCACCGCACATGGCCGACCCCCGCCCGCGCCGGCCGGCACGCCCCCGCGAGGAGGTCTACGCCACCGCCCGGGCCGCGATCGCCGAACACGGGCTGGCCAAGCTCACCATGGCCGCCCTCGGCAAGCAGCTCCAGATGAGCGCCGGGCACCTGCTCTACTACTTCGGCAGCAAGGACCAGCTGCTGCTGGAGACCCTCCGCTGGAGCGAGGACCAGCTCGGCGCCCGCCGCCACGACGCCCTCGCCGACCACTCCCTCGACCCCTGGCAGCGCCTCGACGCCTACCTGCGCCTCTACCTGCCCGAGGGCGCGGGGGACCCGCGCTGGATCCTCTGGGTCGAGGTGTGGGGCCGCTCCCCCGCGAGCGCGGAGATCCGCCAGGGACAGCAGGAGATCGAGGCCCCCTGGCAGGCCGAGCTGGTGGCCCTCATCGAGGAGGGCACCGCCACCGGCCACTTCACCCCGGGCCCCACCGCCGACCGCGCCACCCAGATCCGCGCCCTCCTCGACGGCCTCGCCGTCCCCATCGCCATCGGCCTCCCCGACGCCCATCCCCCTGCCGCCATCACCCAGGCCACCGCCGTAGCAAACATCCTCCTCCGCACCTGAACCGCGCCCCGGCCACGAGGGGGAATATGCAGACCGGTCTACTGATTCTGGTCACCCCCGGGCGCCCGCCCGCACGAAAAGTCGGCCAGGCCGACTTCCTGCGCAGCGCCGACGCCTCGGCAAAATATGCAGACCGGTCTACATACCGGCCACCCCAGCGCTCCTCCGCACCCCCGGCCACGCACAGGAAGTCGGGCCCGCCGACTTCCTGCGCAAGCGTCATCCCCTGGCCGCCCCGGGGCAAAAATTATGCATACCGGTCTAGAGATTCACCATCTGTAAGCGCGCATCCAGCGCACCAGAAGTCGGCCAGGCCGACTTCCTGCGCAGCGCCGACGCGACCGCCTCGAAATATGCAGACCGGTCTACATATCGGCCGCCCCGGCGCAACCCGGCTGCGCGCAGGAAGTCGGGCCCGCCGACTTCCTGCGCGGCCTTACCGCGGGCCGCGCGAGAATATGCAGACCGGTCTACAGATTTGCTTCCCGGGCTGGGGAGGTTCGCCTCTTGCGCCAGAAGTCGCTTGGGTCGACTTCTGGCGCGCAGGGCGTCACTCGGTCCAGATGGCGGCGGCGGTGCGGTCGTCGGCGTAGCCCTTGGCGCGGACTTGGACCTGGCGCAGGAAGTCGACGGTGCCCGGGGGGTGGGGGTGAGCCCAGTGGGTGGAGAGGAAGTGGGCGACGGCGGGTTCGTCGGCGATCGGGCGGCTCAGGCCCGGGGTGCAGAGGAGCAGGATGTCGCCCGGGGTGGCGGGGACGAGCCGGAAGCGGAACGGGCGCGGGTCCGGGACCGGCGCTTCGGGTACCGGCGGCTGGCCGTCCGGGTGGTGCAGCAGGCGAGCCGCGTACGCGTCGATCCAGTGACCGGAGCGCAGCAGGTAGAGGCCGCCCGGGCCGACGCCGAAGGCCGCGCGGTAGCCGGCCGCCGGGTCGAGCGAGACCATCAGGCAGTGCAGCGAGGCCGGCGACGGGGTGCCGTCCCCCTCCGCCCGGGGTGCCAGCGCGCGCAGCGGGGCCACGGCGCCGGTGGCCAGCCGCTGGAGGCCGTAGCGGAGCCGGTCCCGGGCGCCGTCGCGCAGGTCGGCGGCCAGCCCGGCCCGGCTGCGTCCGATCGCGGCGGCGAGTTGGCGGCAGGCCTCGCCCGTGGCGGTGGCGACGGCCTCCGCGGTGATCGTCTCGCCCTCGGCGCCGTCCGTCCGGTCGAAGCCGCCGAGGACGGCGAGCAGCAGTCCGTCCGGTCCGTCGCCGAAGCGGGTGACCACCAGGCAGTCCCGGCGCGGTTCCCCCCGGTAGCGGGCCGAGTCGCCCCGGACGGAGGCGGCGCGCAGCACGGACGGTCCGTACTGCGCGCCCTCCAGCACGGTGTCCGGGACGATCGAGCGCAGCGAGCCCGGATCCGCTTCCGGTACGGCCGTCGGCTCGGGCCCGTACGTCGGGGGGCGTTCACCCACGTGCGGGACGGCGGCGCCGCCGTCGGCGAGCGGCGTGCGGGAGGCCAGGCGGGGGTCGGGGACGGCGACGGCGGGAGGGGCGGGTTCAGGGTCGGGTTCGGGTGCCGATGCGTGATCGGGCTCGGGTTCGGGGGTCGGGTGAGGGGCGGGTGTCGCAGCCGCCTCGGGCGCTCGGGGGGCCTCCACCACTTCGACGGCTTCGACCGCTTGGAGCGCTTCCACCGCTTCGGGCGCCTCGGCAACGTCGACGACCTCAGGGGCCTCGGCAACCTCAGCGGTCTCGACGGCTTCGGCGGCCGCCGGGACTCCGGCGGCGACGGGCTCGAATCCGACCTCGGCATCGTCGGCAACAGGCTCGGGCTCGGGCTCGGCGACCGGCTCCGGAGCCGACGGCAGCGCGGTCTTCTCCAGCGAGACCGAACCAGCCTCCGACGCAGACGCCGACTCCGACTCCGACACCGGCTCCGACGCAGATGCAGACGCCGGCTCCGCCTTCGGCTTCGGCTTGTCGTCGGCGAAGGAGGGCGCCGGGAACTGGTGGGTCTCCATGGAGCCCCGCCGGCGCCCGACCCCCTCCGTCCCGCCGATCACCCCGACGGCGGTGGCGAACCAGTCGTCGAGGCTGTCCCCACCGTCCTGCAAGGGCTCCGGGGCGACCACGGGCACCGGCGCAGGCTCTGGCGCAGCCTCCGGCACGGGCTCCGGCTCCGGCGCGAGCTCAGCCTCCGGGGCCGGCGCAGCCTCCGGTGCGGGCTCCGGCTCCGCCGACCGCTGCTGCCCGATGAGCCCGACCGCCGTGTCGAACCAGTCGTCCACGCTGCCGTCCCCCGGGTCGGCGTGCGGGGTGTCCGGGAGGGTGCCCGCCGGGCCGTCGTAGACGGTGTCCCACCAGCCGTCGTCGGGCCGGTGCGGTTGTGCGGGTGCACCCTGCTTGCTCATCTGGCGGCTCCTGCTCGGTCCGTGGTCGCGCCGCCCCCGGCGGGCCGGGCTCGACGTCATTGTTCTCCACCTGCAACGACCCTGTCCGGGTTTCGGCGACAACCGGTCACCCACCGGAACATCCCGGCCACGCCGCCGACCAGCCGGTTCGTCGCCGTGTCCCGGTCATCTCACCGCGGACGTCACCGCTCCGTCCGTTTCCGTTCCGTCCGTGCTTGCCGGATGTGCCCGGAGCAGGGTGTTTCCTGGACATCCGGGCGTTCGGGCCCCCGAAAATGAGGGCCGATGGGGGGCATCGCTTCACACGTTCGGCTGATTAAATGTCCGCATGACCGCGTCGGCCCCCAGCTCACCCCGACCGGGGAGGGCCGCACCGGCGGGCCGCCCGGTGGGTGCGCTGTTGGTCCTGCTGCTCGTCGCCCTGCTGACGATGCTGCCCTGCGCCGGCCAGGCGAAGGCGATCGACGGGCCCGTCCGTCCGGTGCCGGTCGCGGCCCCCGTCAGTGCCGTGAGCGTCGTCAGCGTCCGGATCGCGACCGGACAAGCGCCCCACGCCGGCCACGCCGCGCAGGACACCAAGCCCGCCAAGGCCGCGAAGGTCGTCGAGGTCGGCAAGGCCTCGAAGGCCCCCGACCAGCACCGGATCGCCGAGGAGCAGGGGCACTGGATCCTCTGCACCGCCGACGGCGAGCCCCCGCGCAACAACGGCTGCTCCAGCCACCCGTTCTGCCCGCAGGACGCCCAGCTGCCGAATCCGCCACCGCAGCCGCAGCCCGCCGTGTCACCCGTGACCTCCGGCGCACCCGAGGCGCCGCCCCGGGTGGTGCCCGCAGGCCTGCTGGACGGTTCGCACCCGGCGCCCGACCTGCACGAGCTCCAGGTCCACCGCTCCTGAGCGGAACCCACCGCCGGCCCCGACGCCGACGGATCCGCGCCGTCTCCCCCTCCAGCTGACCGCCGCCACCGACCGGTGCGCGGCGGAGACAAGGACACCACCATGGGTTCCGCCTCGAAGCAGTCCAACAAGTCCGGCGGCAAGCAGGCCGGGCTCGACCGCCGCGCCCGGATAGCCGAGCTGCGCGCCGCCGAGCAGCGCCGCGACCGCCGCAACAAGGTCGTCGCCTCGGTGGTGGCCGGTGTGCTGGTGATCGGCGCGATCGCCACCGGCACCTGGATCGTCATGGACCAGAACCAGAAGAAGAAGGACAAGGAAGCCGCCGCCAACGCGGACATCCCGGGCGTGAAGACCTTCGGCGACCTGACCCGCAACCACGTCAAGGAGAAGGTCACCTACCCGATGACCCCGCCGGTCGGCGGCGACCACAACGCCGTCTGGCTGGACTGCATGGGCCACGTCTACGACCAGCCGGTCGAGAACGAGCGCGCCGTCCACTCGCTGGAGCACGGCGCGGTCTGGGTGACGTACAACGGCAAGGCCACGCCGGACGACATCAAGACCCTCACCGACAAGGTGAAGGCCACCCCGTACTCGCTGATGAGCCCGTACCCGGACGAGCAGGGCACCATCACCCTGAACGCCTGGAGCACCCAGCTGGTCGTGGACAGCGCCAGCGACCCGCGAGTCAACCAGTTCTTCACCAAGTACGTCCAGGGCAAGCAGACCCAGGAGCCGGGCGCCTCCTGCACCATGGGGGCGATGTGACCGCCGACGCGGGCCGCCCCGAGGGCGCCGCGTCCGCGGGGGCGGCGTCCGGCGACGCCGTCGGGACGGCCGCGGCGGCCGTCACCGAGGCCGTCACCGAGGCCGTCACCGCCGAGGACGGCGGGGGCGCGGCCCCGCGCCGTCGGCGCATGTGGTGGCCGGCCGCGCTGGCCGCCGCCGTGGCGCTGGCACTCGGGGTGCCGGCACTGGTCGCGAGCGGCACCTCCGCCTCCGGCACCTCGCTGTCCGTCCCCGCGGACGACTCGCCCGAGGCCGGGTTCGCCCGCGACATGGCGACCCACCACCAGCAGGCGGTGGACCTGTCGTTCGTCGTACGGGACCGCACGAGCGACGAGCCGACCCGCACCCTCGCCTTCGACATCATCAACACCCAGGCCAACCAGCGCGGGATGATGATGGGCTGGCTGGACCAGTGGGGACTGACGCAGCACTCGACCGCCAAGCCGATGGCGTGGATGAAGATGGGCCACGACTACCAGGCGAACGACGGCTCCCTGATGCCCGGCATGGCCACCAACACCCAGATCGCGAAGCTGCGTTCGCTCAGCGGGCGGGACGCCGAGGTGTTCTACCTGCAGCTGATGATCGAGCACCACAAGGGCGGTGTCGAGATGGCCCAGGGCTACGTGGACCTGGCCAGGAACGACACCGAGAAGCGGCTGGCGCAGTCGATGGTGGTCGCCCAGACATCGGAGCTGCAGCTGATGACCGACATGCTCACGGAGCGCGGCGCGGCCCCCGGGGTGCCCGCCTCCTGAGCAGGGCCCCGAGCCAGGCCCATCCCTCTCGTTCCCCGGACGGCCGGGGCGCGGCCGACGGTCCCGTACCGTCCCCGCCGCGCCCCGGCCGTCCGCCGTTCCCACCCCTCACGGAGACCTCGCATGACCCCCGCACCACCCGCCTCCCCCGCCGCCGGTTCCCCTGCCACTCCTGCCGCCCCTGCCACCCCGTGGCTGATCGCCGGACTGGGCAATCCCGGACCGTGGTTCCGGCAGACCCGGCACAACGCGGGCTTCCTCGCCGTCGACCGGCTGGCCGAGCGGCATGGCGCCCGGTTCCGGCGGCGCGGCCTCGCCACCCTGGTCGCGGAGATCGAGGTCGACGGCCGGCCGGTGCTGCTCGCCAAGCCGCTGTGGTTCATCAACCTTTCCGGCCGCCCGGTGGCCGCGCTGCTGCGCCGGTACGGCGTGCCGATGGAGCGGCTGGTGGTCGTGCAGGACGACCTGGACTTCGCGTTCGGCTCCGCCCGGCTCAAGCGCGGCGGCGGGCCCGGCGGCCACAACGGGGTGCGCTCGGTGGGCGAGGTGCTGGGCACCCGTGACTTCGTCCGGCTGCGGTTCGGTGTCGGCCGGCCGCCGAAGGGGCAGAGCGTCGGCGACTTCGTGCTGAAGAAGTTCTCGGATGAGGAACTGGCCGCGATGCCGGGCGAGTTGGACCGCTGCGCCGACGCAGTGGAGACGCTGGTGCGGCTCGGCCTGAACCGGGCCCAGGACGCCCTGCACACTCCGGTCCGCTAGGAGCGGGCCGTCCCGGAGGGGCTGCCCTTGCGGGCCGTACGGCTCGTCCCGGCCGCGCGGCTCGTCCCGGCTGTACGGCTCGGGCGGGCTGTGCGGGCCGGGCGGGCTGTGCGGGCCTTGCGGTCCGCGCCGGTGGGGCGGGCCGGCCGGGTGAGGACGGCGGCCGCCGTCGCGACCGCCGCGAGAAGCAGCAGCACCGTCCGCCCACCGGACGCCGCGCCCGCCAGGTGGACGCCCAGGACGGACAGCGCCATGCCGAGCGCCGTACCGAGGCTGCGCGCCATGTTCACCATGCCGCCGCCGACCGCCGAGCACTCCGCCGGGATCGCACGCATCACCAGCGCGTTGTTGGCCGGCAGCAGCAGGCCCAGACCGTACCCGGCGACCAGCAGCGGGGCCGCCGAGGCGGTCGAGGCCGGCAGTACGGCGAACAGCAGCAGCCCGGCGGCGGCGACGGCCGCACCGAAGCGGCACCTGGTCACGTCCGACCAGCCCCGGGGCAGCAGCCCGCTGCCGACCGTCGCGGCGAGCGCGAACGCGGCGGGCAGCAGGGTGACCAGCAGGCCCGCGCCGGCCGTCGACACTCCCGCGCCGGTGAGCAGCACGGGGCCCAGCACGAGCGGGCAGAACAGCAGCAGGTAGCCGATCAGCGCGATCACCAGGCCGGACCGCACGCCCGGGGTGTTGACCAGTCCGGGCGCCAGGATCGGCCGGGCGGCCCGACGCTCCTGGCGCACCAGCGCCACGGTGAGCACGGCGGCGGCGAGCAGCAGGACGGCGACGACCCAGCCGGGCAGCGGCAGGCCGGAGGCGGTGGACAGGGCGAGCAGCAGCGACGTGGTCGCACCGGCGAGCAGCAGCATGCCCGGCAGGTCGAAGCGGGCGTCGTCCCGGGCCGGGCGTACCGCCGGACGCGCCCCGGCGTTCGGCACGGCTCGCGTCCGGAGCCCCGGCGCCGGGATCGGGCTCGGGCGCGGGACCGACACCGGGCTCGGGCGCGGGACCGACACCGGGCTCGGGCCCGGGACCGCGCTCGGGACCGCGCTCGGTTGGCCCGTCCGGGTGCGGGGCAGCAGGTACCAGCCGGCCAGGATGCCGAACACGGCGATCGGCACGTTGACCCAGAACACCCAGCGCCACGAGGCGTGTTCGACCAGCAGCCCACCGAGGCTGGGCCCGAGCGCCAGCCCGAGGCCCTGCGCCGACGCCTGGATGCCGAGCGCGCGACGCATCGCGTGCTCCGGGACGCCCCGGGCGACCAGCGCGACGCTGTTGGCCTGCATCATCGCGGCGCCGACGGCCTGGACGGCCCGGCAGCCGACGAGGATCCCGAGGCTTCCGGCGAATCCGGCGCCGAGGGAGGAGAGGCCGAAGACGGCGAAGCCGCCGATGTACATCGTCTTGCGGCCGACCAGGTCGGACAGCCGGCCGATCGGGGCCAGCAGGGCGACCAGGACGAGCAGGTAGGCGAGGGCGACCCACTCGACGGCGGCGAAGCCCGCGTCGAAGTGGTGGCCGATGGCGGGGAAGACCAGGGCGATGACGCTGGCGTCGAGCTGGCCGAGGAAGGCGCCGAGACAGACCGTGCCGACGGCCAGCCAGTGGGCGTGACGCCAGCCGGCGATGCCGCGGGGCCGGGGACGCTCGGTGAGCAGTCGTGCGGCAAGGGCGGTGGCGTTCATGCCACTAATATATCGGATGCAGACATGTTCTTTCTACGAGCAGATCGACCTGCGATACGAAGCATCTCACCGGCTGTCCGCACCACGTCCGAGGGGCGGACCGGGCCCCCGGAACGCCCCGTACCAGGAGATACGCTGTCCGCCATGCCGTCGTCACCACACGTTCCCGATTCCGCCACCGCAAGCCCCGACCCGGCGGTCGAGCACGCCCGGCGACTGACCGACACCGTCACCCGGCTGCGCCGCGCACTGCGCAGCAGCATCCGCACCGACTACCCGTGGGAGTCCCTGCCGATGGCGCAGGTCGAACTCCTCCAGACCCTCGCCGCCGCACCGCTGCGGGTCGGCGAGCTGGCCGCCCGGCAGCGACTCGCACCCAACACCGTCAGCGGGCTGGTCGGCAAGCTGCTCGAAGCCGGCTTCGTGGACCGCCAGGCCGACCCCGGCGACCGCCGCACCGCCCGGATCGCCCTCACCCCGGCCGGCCGGCGCCAACTGGACGACTGGCAGCACGCCCACGAGCGGCGCATCGCCACCGCGCTCGACACCCTCGACCCCACCGACCGCGCGGCGGTCGTCGACGCCCTGCCCGCGCTGGAGCGGCTCGCCCGCGCCCTCGCGCAGCCGGGGACCGGCGCCGAACAGGGCTGACCCGGCGGCCCGGCTCCGGCCACCCCGCTCCCGGCGCGGTCCATGCCGTCCGCCCGTGAGCAAAACCGATGGTCAGCGGCCCGGGCCGACCGCTACCGTCCGGGCATGACCACAGCACGGGTACGGATCGAGCCCTGGACGGACGCCGACCTGGCGCTGCTGCGCCGGGTCAACACGCCGGAGATGAAGAAGCACGTCGGCGGGCCGGAGACCGAGGAGCAGCTGCTCGTCCGGCACGGCCGCTACCTCGACTTCGTCCCGTCCGGCCTGGGCTGCATGTACCGGATCGTGCTGCTGCCCGAGGACGCACCGGCCGCGGGCGAGTCGGCCGCGGGCGAGCCGGTCGCGGGCGAGTCGGTCGGCACGGTCGGCTACGGCACCCGGACCTGGGAGGGCGAGACCGTCCACGAGATGGGATGGAACGTGCTGCCCGGCCACCAGGGCCGGGGCATCGCCGTCGCCGCCACCCGCGCCGCGGTCGCGGCCGCCCGCCGCGAGGCGGCCCACCGGTACCTGCACGCCTTCCCGTCGGTGGACAACCCGGCCTCCAACGCGGTCTGCGCGAAGGCCGGGTTCACGCTGCTCGGCGAGACGGAGTTCGAGTTCCCGCCCGGACGGTTCATGCGCAGCCACAACTGGCGGGTGGACCTGCACGGTTCGGACTGACCGACGGAATCGGGGCGGCGGGGTCGCGGCGGCGGGGTCGGGGCAGGCGGTCGGAACGGCGAGGGGCGCTGCTCAGAACAGCGTGCCGCCCTCCAGGTCCAGCAGCCGGCGCTTGCGGTCCACGCCCGCCGCGAAGCCCGTGAGCGCGCCGTTGGCGCCGAGCACCCGGTGGCAGGGACGCACGATCAGCAGCGGGTTGGCGCCCACCGCGCCGCCGACCGCCCGGACCATCCGCGGCTCCTGCCCGGCCAGCTCGGCGAGTTCGCCGTAGGTGACGGTGGTGCCGTACGGGATCTCGTCCAGCGCGGCCCAGATCCGGCGGCGGAACTCGGTGCCCACCGGTGCGAGCGGGAGGTCGAACCCGGTGCGCTCGCCCGCGAAGTAGGCGGTCAGCTGGGCGACCGGCTCGGCGAGTGCCTCCGGGTCGAGGACCCAGTCGTCGGCGGGCTCGGCCAGCGCGTACTTCTGGCCCGGCGCGGTGACGGTGGCCAGCGCGGCCGGCCCGCCGTCCTCGGGCAGGACGCCGCTGAGCAGCAGCCGGCCGAAGGGGCTCTCCATGGTGGTGTAGACGGTGGTGCTCATGCTTGTTCGTTCTCCGTTCCGGTACTGATGATCGCGGGGCCGGCCCACAGCCGGTGGACCGCGTAGGAGCGCCACGGGGCCCAGGCCTCGGCCGCGCGGGCGGCGGACTTCGGGTCGCCCGGGGCGCCGAGCCGGACGAGGCCGTGCTTGACGCCCACGTCGCTCGGGAGGAAGACGTCGGGGTCCGCGAGGGCCCGCATCCGCAGGTAGCCGACCGTCCAGGGGCCGATACCGGGCAGGTTGAGCAGCCGGGCCGCGGCCTCCTCCCGGTCGACCCCGCTGTCGAGGCTCACCACGCCCTCCGCCAGGGCGGCGCACAGCCCGGTGAGCGCGCGACGGCGGGCGACGGGCATCGCGAAGTCCTCCGGGGCCGCGGTGGCCAGCGCCGCCGAGGTCGGGAAGAGCAGTCGCAGGCCGCCGCTGGGCTCGGGCAGCGCGGTGCCGTACTTCTCGGCGAGCCGGCCCGCCAGGGTACGGGCGGCGCCGACGGTGATCTGCTGGCCGAGGACGGCGCGGACGGCGAGCTCGTGCGGGTCCACGTGGCCGGGCGAGCGCAGGCCGGGGCGCTCCCGGACCAGCGGGCCGAGCACCGGGTCGGCGCCGAGCTGGTCGTCGACCGCGAGCGGGTCGGCGTCCAGGTCGAAGAGGTTGCGCAGGCGCTGGACGGCGGTCGGCAGGTCGCGCAGGTCGGCGAGGAACAGCCGGCAGTCCAGCCAGCCCCGGGTGCGCGGCTCGCCGGGCGCCAGGCCGTCCACCTCGGCGATGCCGTGGCCGTACGGGAGCGCGAGGGTGCGCCGGTAGGTACGGACACCGGGACGTGCGCCGGGGACGACCTCCTCCACGCCGGGGACGGCGCGCAGGGCGAGGAAGTCGATCAGGTGGTCGCTGTCCAGTGCGCCGCGGTAGGCGAGGCGCAGGGTCAGGCCGCCGGCCGGGGTCGCGGTGCGGCGGCCGGCCGTGACCTCGGCGCGCAGTCCGCTGGGGGTGCGGTCGTAGACCTCGCGCACGGTGTCGTTGAACTGCCGGACGGAGGCGAAGCCGGCCGCGAACGCGATGTCGGTGACGGGCAGTTCGGTGGTCTGCAGGAGGAGCCGGGCGGTCTGGGCGCGACGGGCGCGGGCCAGCGCGATCGGACCGGCGCCGAGTTCGGCAGTGAGCTGGCGCTGCAGTTGGCGGGAGCTGTAGCCGAGGCGGTCGGCCAGGCCGGCGACGCCCTCGCGGTCCACGACGCCGTCCCCGATCAGGCGCATCGCACGGCCGACCAGATCGGCGCGGTGGTTCCACTCGGGCGAGCCCGGCACGGAGTCGGGGCGGCAGCGGCGGCAGGCACGGAAGCCGGCGCCCTGGGCGGCCGCGGCGCTGGGGTAGAAGACGCAGTTGGCACGCTTGGGGGTCACGGCGGGGCAGCTCGGTCGGCAGTAGATGCCGGTGGAGGTGACGGCCGTGAAGAAGACGCCGTCGAAGCGGGCGTCTCGGCTGTCCACGGCTCGGTACCGGATGTCGTCGTCGATCACGTTGTCCAGTCTGCGGGATCGCACGGGGGGTGACTGGCGGGAATCGGACATCGCCGTTCATCGCCTGGCCGTCCCACGTCCCGCCGGAGAAGAACTCCACGGCGCCGCCCCAGGTGTTCTCGATGTGCAGCCGTTCGAGCAGGACGCCGTCGGCACTCCGTCTCCCCGGAGAATCGGCAATTCGTCAGCGGATCACACCGCGCAACGGGGTGTGCGCGTCGAGGCCGGCCTTTCGCACCGCCCGAAATTCGTGGGCCGGCCGGCCCGCGGCTACGCTCGCCCCATGAGCGAGCAGCCCGACGCCCGGCAGGCCGACCACTCGTACGCCGACCACTCCTACGTCGGCCCGAACGATCCGCGGGTCGTCGCCCTGCCCCCGGAGGAGTTCGCGTTCCCCGGCCCGCTGCGCGACGAGCTGGTCGCGGCCGTCCTCAGCGGTGCGAAGACCAGCACCACCGGCCTGGTCGCCGACTACGAGCACGAGAACGAACCCCTGCCGCAGGTCGGCGAGCGGGCCGCCGTCCTCGACTCCGGCGGCCGCCGGATCGCGGTGATCGAGACCACGGACGTCCGCGTGGTCCCGCTCGCCGAGGTCGATCTGCAGCACGCCCTGGACGAGGGCGAGGGCTACCGGACCGTGGCCGAGTGGCGTACCACGCACGAGCGGTTCTGGCGCAGCCCGGAGATGCTCGCCGCCCTCGACGACCCGGGCTTCACCGTGGACGACGCCACCCCGCTGGTCCTGCAGCGCTTCCGCCTGGTGGCCGACCTCCGCTGAACCGGACCGGTCCGCGTCGGCCGACCACCGCCGGCGGCGGGTCAGCGCTTCGCCGGACCTCCCGCGGCACGCATCGACTTGGTGATCGCCTTCCACTTCTGCAGCCGGGCCTTGGCCACCCGGGCGTCCGAACGCGAGGCGATCCACTCGTTCTCGCGCTGGAGCTTGAGGTAGCTCTCCATCCGGCGCTGCGGCAGGGTGCCGTCGGCCAGCGCCCCCCGCACCGCGCAGCCCGGCTCGGTGTGGTGACCGCAGTCGTGGAAGCGGCACTCCTCGGCCAGCTCGGCTATGTCGGCGAAGGCCAGGTCCACACCCTCGCCACCGTAGAGGCCGACCTCGCGCAGCCCGGGGGTGTCGATCAGGACTCCGCCGCCGGGCAGCGGGATCAGCTCGCGGGTGGTCGTGGTGTGGCGGCCCTTCTGGTCGACCTCGCGGGCCTCCTGGACGGTCATCACTTCGGCGCCGGCCAGCGCGTTGGTGAGCGTGGACTTGCCGACGCCGGACTGCCCGATCACCGCGGTGGTGCCGGGGGTGCAGGCGCGCAGCACGTCCATGCCGTCCCCGGTCTCGGCGCTCACCACGAGCACCGTGACCCCGGGCGCGACGGCCTCGACGTCGGACCGGATGAAGTCGGCGTCCTCCACCAGGTCGGCCTTGGTGAGGACGACCAGCGGTTCGGCGCCGGACTCCCAGGCGAGGGCGAGGAAGCGCTCGATCCGCCCGAGGTCGGGATCGGTCGCGAGGGAGGAGGCGATCAGGACGGTGTCGACGTTGGCCGCCAGCACCTGGCCGTCGGAGCGCTTGCCGGCCACCTTGCGGATGATCGCGGTGGAGCGCGGCAGCAGCGCGACGACGGCGGCCATCGGCTGGGCGTGGAGGTCCACGGCCGCCCAGTCGCCCGTGCACGGGCAGTTGATCATGTCGGCGTCACCGACCGGCCGGGTGTCGAACCGGACGGTGCGCGGCTCGCCCGTCTCCGGGTCGGCGATCACGGCGTCGCACTGGCCGCGGTCGACCCGGACGATCCGGGCCGGCAGCAGCCCGGCCTCGCCCAGCGGGGCGAACAGCTCCGCAAGCTCGGACGTCCAGCCGTAGCCGGTCAGGCCGGAGCCGATCGACGCAGAGCTGGTCAGGCCGGAGCCGGTCGACACGGAGCCGACATCGGACAGGAAAGAAGAGGAAGAGGAAGAGGTGGGGAGAGAGAACGACGGAACGGAGGCAGCGTTGCTCAACGCAGTGGCCCTTCGGGAGGAGATCGTCCCGGCGGGCTACGGCTGGCGCGAAGGGCTCAGCCGGCGGCCGGGAAAAGGAGGTGAACGCGAGTGCTGCCCTGGGCAGCTATCGGGGCGACAACGACCACGGGGGTCACCTCCTGCTCTCTACTCCTCGGGCGGCCCAACGGCCCCCGAACCGGACACGTCACACGCTAGCGAAACGGCCCGGCCGCACCAACCTATTTTTGACCTGCGGAAACGCGCTCCCCAGCGGTCCGTGAAAGCCTCCGAGAACCTCCGCGAAAGCCGCCGAGGAGCAAATTTGGCCCCTGCATGCCGGCCCACCGACGGCGCCGCCCGAAGCGGCACCTACCCCCCGTACCGGTGCTTGAGGTTCGGGTCGTCCAGCCACCAGGGCCGCATCCCCGTCTCCTCCTCCTCCGGCCGCCCCGCCGCCCGCGCCTCCTCGGCCGCCGCCTCGAAGCGCGCGTCCAGCTCGGCGTCCACGGCCCGGATCTCCTCCCGCCCCTGCACCACCATCCGCCGTACCAGCGCGGCCACGAACGGCAGCCCGACCAGGTCCCCCAGCACCCAGAGCGCGTTGCCGCCCCAGGTCTGGTCCTGCGCCAGGCTCGGCCCCCACGGCCGCCCGAGCGCCACGTAGTAGTGCTCGGCGACGAGGTGGCCGCCGTAGATCAGCACGATCCCGAGCCCCGCGTCGAAGATCACCTCGGCGAAGGTGATGAACAGCCCGACCAGGTGCGGGTACTCGTGCCCGACCGGGTCGATCTGCAGCCGCGGCCAGAAGTAGGCGAGGCCCAGCAGCACCAGCGCCAGGTGCAGCACCAGGTTGCCGACGCCGCTGGAGACCGACCACTCGTACCAGGGCGTGAAGTAGAGCAGCCACGGCGGCGCCATCAGCAGCGCGGTGGAGACCGCCGGGAACATCAGCACCTTGGACGGGCGGCTGCGCAGCGCCCGCAGGATCCGTTCCCGCCGGACCGGCGGCGCGGACTCGACCAGCAGCGAGACGGGCGCGCCGAGCGCGAGCAGCAGCGGGACGACCATCAGCAGCAGCACGATCTGCACGGCCCGGTCGGTGAAGAGGATCCGGTCGTACACGCCGAGGCCGGAGCAGGTGCACCAGATCCACAGCAGCAGCCCGCCGAGGAACGCGGCGGTGCGGCTGGGCTTCCAGCGCTCGCCGCCGGACCGGTGGACGGCACGCGCCGTGGCCAGGTACCAGGCGCCGAGCAGCACCGAGAGGGTGAGCACCAGCGGTTCGGCCGTCCAGGAGGTGGCCAGGTCGGACCACTGCCACGGGGGCGGTCCGTCGTAGGCGAGTGCGGAGACCGCGCCGTCCACCGCGCCGTTCATCCGTCCGCCACCTCGCTCGTACCCGCAGCCACCGAGGCGGCGGCAGCCGTCCGCACCGTCACCGTCGGGCCCCGCGACGGATGTCGCGACACCCGGCCATGATGTCGCCGCGCCGGCGGCCCGCCGCGCGCGGGGCCCTCCTCTATACCCGGTCCTGAGGAAAGCTTTACCGATCCCCGACAAGGCTTTGCCCAGGCAAAGTTCTGCCCGTGGAACCCCTCCGTTCGCAACCGCGGCCACGACACAAACGTCTGGCAGGATGCCGGTCGGCGAGACCGCCACGTGGGTGACAAGGGGACGACAAGAGGTGCGAAGCACTGCACGCGGCGAGGGCCGCCGGCTGGCCGCGCGCCACCGCAACATCGAGCTGGGCCTGCTGGCGCTCGCGGTGGCCGTCTGCCTGGCGGGACACATCGAGGCCGATCTGGCGCTGACCGGCTCGCTACCGCCCGGACTGCTGGTGCACGGCCTGACACTGGGCGCGCTCGCCGGGGCGGCGCACCTGGCGGTGCGCCGGTTCGCACCGTACGCGGACCCGCTGATCCTGCCGCTGGGAGTCTTCCTGACCGGCTTCGGGCTGGTGCTGCTGGACCGGCTGGACATCAGCTACAAGGCCGCGCACAGCGCCAAGGGCGACTACCAGAAGCTCCCGGCCGCGCCCTCCCAGCTGATGTGGGTGTTCATCTCGGTGGCGGCAGCGATCGCGCTGATCGTGCTGGTCAAGCACCACCGCTTCTTCCAGCGCTACGTCTACCTGCTGATGGCGGGCGCACTGATCCTGCTGGCGGCTCCGGTGGCCTCGCCCAGCGACAGCTTCGGCGCCAAGCGCTGGATCCGGCTGTTCGGGCTCTCCTTCGAGCCGGACGAGTTCGTGAAGGTCGCGATCACGATCTTCTTCGCGGGCTACCTGATGGCCTCCCGGGACGCGCTCGCGCTGGCCGGCCGCAAGATCTGGGGGCTGACCCTGCCGCGCGGCCGGCACGCCGGGCCGGTGCTGGCGATCTGGGTGGTCAGCCTGCTGGTGCTGATCTTCGAGCGTGACCTGGGCACCTCGCTGATCTTCTTCGGCATCTTCATCGTGATGCTCTACGTGGCGACCGAGCGCACCAGCTGGGTGGTGCTCGGCCTGCTGATGGCGGTCGGCGGCGCGGCGGTGGTCGGCACCGTCGAGCCGCACGTGCACGGCCGCGTCGAGGCCTGGCTGCACCCGCTCGACTACTACAAGCCGGTGCACGACAAGGCGATCTCCGAGCAGCCCGCGGAGGCCCTGTTCAGCCTGGGCACCGGGCACCTGACCGGGACGGGCCTGGGCTCGGGCCGACCCTGGCTGATCGGCTTCGCCGGGCGCAGCGACTTCATCTTCACCACCATCGGCGAGGAGCTGGGCCTGGCCGGGGTGACGGCGATCCTGCTGGTCTACGTGCTGCTGATCCAGCGGGGCCTGCGCACCGCCGTCGGCCTGACCGATCCGTTCGGCAAGCTGCTGGCCACCGGCCTGTCGGCGGCGCTGGCGCTGCAGATCTTCGTGGTGGTCGGCGGGGTGAGCGGGCTGGTCCCGCTGACCGGCAAGGCGCTGCCCTTCCTGGCGGCCGGCGGGTCCTCGCTGCTGGCGAACTGGCTGATGGTCGCTCTGCTGATCAAGCTGAGCGACTCCTCCGGGCGCACCGCCCTGGAGCCGGCCCAGCCCGCCCCCGAGCCGCTCCCGGCCCGGGCCGCACCGGCGGCGGGCGGCGCGCCGGCCCCGAACGGGACGCCCACGAACCCGACGCCCACCCCGGCGGCCCCGAACCCGGCGGCCGCGAGCCGGACGCCCGCGAGCCCGACCGGATCCCACCCCGTCACACCGGGCGCCGGCGACCCCTCCGCTCGGACCGAGCTGCGCCCCCGGTACGGCCACACCCCCGCCGCCCCGCAGTACGGCGACCCCCGGAACCCCACCACCACCTGACCGTCCGACCGGCGGACCGTCCGACCGGCGGGCCGACAGGCCGACAGGCCGTAGGACCCGCGGACACGACACAGGGCCTCCCCCGCACCCGCGGGAGAGGCCCTGTCCGTCGTCGCACCCGCACACCCCTGCCTACCGCTGCTCCCACGGCGGCCGGGGCGGCCGGGGCGGGTACCCCGGCACCTGCTGCCCGGGCGGTCCGAGGGGTTCCGGCGGCCCGGACGGCTCCGGCGCCGCCGGCGGCGGCCCGGACGGCCGGTCGCTGTCCGGCGGTGGCGGGCCGGGCCGGTGGTGCGGCCCGCCGCGGGCGGTGAGCCGGCCGCGCACGTTGTCGGCGGCCAGCACGTCGGCCCACCGCTCCGGGTACTCGGAGGGCACGTCGACGTCCTCGCCCTCGTCCTCGCCCCACTCCTCCTCGGCGCCCTCGGCGAGCCCGAGTTCGCGGGCGCGCCGGGCCCGTTCGACGGCCCGCCGGGCGGCGACCTCGCGGACCACGGCGGCGGCCGCCTCCTCGTGGGCCCGCTCGTTCTCGGCGCGGGCGTCGGCGGTCTCCAGGGTGGGCCAGCGCCGGTCTATCGCGGCGTTCATGGCGGCGCCGATGAGCACCGCGAGGGCCACCACGAAGATCCACAACAGCACGGCCACCGGCGCCGCCAGCGAGCCGTACGCCGAGGGGCCCTCGACCGAGCTGACCAGGTAGAGCCGCAGGCCGACGCTGCAGAAGACCAGCACCACCAGGGCGACCAGGGCGCCGGGGATGTCCTCGCGCCACGGGGTCGAGACCGGGACGGCCAGGTGGTAGAGGGTGGTCAGCGAGACGATCAGCAGCACGATCGCGACCGGCCAGTACGCGGCGCCGACCAGCCCGGCGACCCCGGGCACGGCGTTCTCCACCAGTCCGGGCCCGGCCATCAGCAGCGGCAGCACCAGGGAGCCGATCACCAGCGCGCCGAGGTAGAGGCCGAGGGACATCATCCGGGTCTTGACGATGCCGCGCTTGCCGTCGAGCCCGTACATGACGGTGATGGTGTCGATGAAGATGTAGAGCGCCCTGGAGCCGGACCACAGCGACAGCAGGAAGCCGATCGAGATGAGGTCCGGCCGGGTGTGGTCGAAGACCTGGCTGAGCAGCGGTTTGACGACCTCGTCGACCGAGGAGTCCGACAGCACCGTCCCGGAGGCCGAGACGATGTCGTGCTTGAGCCGGTCGATGGTGCCCGCGCCGAGGAACTCGTCGAGGTAGCCGAGGGTGGCGGCGAGGCCGAGCAGCAGCGGTGGGATCGACAGCAGGGTGAAGAAGGCCGCCTCCGCGGCGAGGCCGGTGACCCGGTACTCGACGCAGGTGTTGGTGGTGTCCTTGACCAGCTCCCACGCGGTGCGGCGCCAGGTGGCCTGCTTGGCCGCGCGCCGGGATCCCTTGCCCCGGCGCCGGGACGGCCGCGACTCGGGGTTCGGTTTGCTCGTATCGCCTGCTGCTTGCACAGGGCTAACGGTATCGGGCCGGGGCCGTCCGGTTGATCTCCCCGGGGTGGGGGCGCCCGAGCGGACACCGGGCCGGGAGCGGCGGGAACCTCTGACCGTCCCACATGACGAAACCTCAGCGTCCACCATTCGGATGTTAGTGGACCGCGAGTCCTGCGCCGTGCGAATCTCTTGCCATGCCTAGCGCCGGAACCACCCTGGTAGGTCGACTCCACGTCGATCTCCTTCGCGTGTCCAGCGCCATCTGTCCGGTGACCTGAGCCCATCCCCGCCGCACCACCGCACCCGGCGCCACCCGTTCCCGCCATCCCCGCAGCAGCGGATGCGCAGGCGCCCGCCCGCCTCGGTCACTGTCTTCCCGGCCTTGAGAAACCCGCAGGTCAGAGCAGCGCCGCACGGCGGAGCACGCCCCGCGACCCACCCAGCGTCAGCGCCACCTGCCCCGAAGGACTTCAGCATGGCCACCTCCCCCGAGACCGTCGAGCCCACGGCCGACAGCCCCGCCGCGCGCCGCCCCGCCGCGGCCCGCAAGGTGACCCGCCACCGCGGCGAGGGCCAGTGGGGCATGGGCCACCACACTCCCCTCAACGCCAACGAGCAGTTCAAGAAGGACGACGACGGTCTCAATGTGCGGACACGCATTGAGACGATCTACGCGCACCGCGGCTTCGACTCGATCGACCCCGCCGACCTGCGCGGCCGGATGCGCTGGTGGGGCCTCTACACCCAGCGCAAGGAGGGCATCGACGGCGGCAAGACCGCGATCCTCGACCCGCACGAGCTGGACGCCGAGTACTTCATGCTGCGGGTCCGCATCGACGGCGGCCGGCTGACCGTCGCCCAGCTGCGGGCGGTCTCCGAGGTCTCCGAGCAGTACGCGCGCGGCACCGCGGACCTGACCGACCGCCAGAACATCCAGTACCACTGGATCCGGATCGAGGACGTCCCCGCGATCTGGCAGAAGCTGGAGGCCGTCGGCCTGTCCACCACCGAGGCCTGCGGCGACACCCCGCGCGTCATCCTCGGCTCCCCGGTGGCCGGCGTCGCCGAGGACGAGATCATCGACGGCACCCCCGCCATCGAGGAGATCCAGCGCCGCTTCATCGGCAACAAGGACTTCTCCAACCTGCCGCGCAAGTTCAAGTCCGCGGTCTCCGGCTCCCCGCAGCTGGACGTCGCGCACGAGATCAACGACGTCGCCTTCGTCGGTGTGGTCCACCCCGAGCACGGCCCGGGCTTCGACCTGTGGGTCGGCGGCGGCCTGTCCACCAACCCCAAGCTGGGCGTGCGGCTGGGCGCCTGGGTGCCGCTGGACGAGGTGGCGGACGTCTACGGCGGCGTCATCGGCATCTTCCGCGACTACGGCTACCGCCGCCTGCGCAACCGCGCCCGGCTGAAGTTCCTGGTCGCCGACTGGGGCGTGGAGAAGTTCCGCCGGGTGCTGGAGGACGAGTACCTCAAGTACCGGCTGGTCGACGGCCCCGCCCCCGCCGAGCCCGCCGCCCGCTGGCGCGACCACGTCGGCGTCCACCGGCAGAAGGACGGCCGGTTCTACATCGGCTTCGCGCCGCGCGTCGGCCGGGTCGACGGCAAGCTGCTCGGCGAGCTCGCCGACCTCGCCGCCGCCCACGGCAGCGACCGGCTGCGCACCACCGCCGAGCAGAAGATGCTGATCCTCGACATCGCCGAGGAGCACGTCGAGTCGGTGGTGGCCGGCCTGGAGGCGCTCGACCTGCGGGTCACCCCGTCCCCGTTCCGCCGCGGCACCATGGCCTGCACCGGCATCGAGTTCTGCAAGCTCGCCATCGTCGAGACCAAGGAGCGCGGCCGCACGCTCATCGACGAACTGGAGCACCGCCTGCCGGAGTTCGCCGAGCCGCTGACCATCAACATCAACGGCTGCCCGAACGCCTGCGCCCGCATCCAGGTCGCCGACATCGGCCTCAAGGGCCAGCTGGTCACCGACGAGAACGGCGAGCAGGTCGAGGGCTACCAGGTGCACCTGGGCGGCGCGCTCGGCCTGGAGGCCGGTTTCGGCCGCAAGGTCCGCGGCCTCAAGGTCACCAGCGCCGGCCTGCCCGACTACGTCGAGCGCCTGCTGACCCGCTACCAGGCCGACCGCACCGAGGGCGAGCGCTTCGCCCAGTGGACGGCCCGGGCGAGCGAGGAGCAGCTGTCGTGAGCGAGAGAGCAGCCCCGTTCTTCTGCCCCTACTGCGGCGACGAGGACCTGCGCCCGTCCGAGGCCGGGCACGGCGCCTGGGAGTGCCACGGCTGCCGCCGCGCCTTCCAGTTGAAGTTCCTCGGCCTGCTGTCACCGACCAACCACGGGGGGACGTCCCATGAGCAGCACCGCGACTGACCACGAGGCGGCAGCCGTCCGGGCCGGCCGCGAGCTGGAGGAGGCGACCCCGCAGGAGATCCTGCGATGGGCCGCCGACACCTTCGGCAAGCGGTTCTGCGTCACCTCCTCCATGGAGGACGCGGTCGTCGCCCACCTCGCCTCCTCGGTGCTCCCCGGCGTGGACGTGGTGTTCCTGGACACCGGCTACCACTTCCCGGAGACCATCGGCACCCGGGACGCGGTGGCCGCGACCATGCCGGTCAACGTCATCACGCTCACCCCGCTGAGGACCGTGGCCGAGCAGGACGCCGAGCACGGGCCGAACCTGCACGACCGCGACCCCGACCTCTGCTGCTCGCTGCGCAAGGTCGAGCCGCTGAACCGCGGCCTCGGCGGCTACGACGCCTGGGCCACCGGGCTGCGCCGCGACGAGTCGCCGACCCGGGCGAACACCCCGGTGGTCGCCTGGGACCCGAAGCGTCGCAAGGTCAAGATCGCGCCGATCGCCCGGTGGACGCAGGAGGACGTGGACGCCTACGTCGCCGCGAACGGCGTGCTGCTCAACCCGCTGCTGTGGGAGGGCTACACCTCGATCGGCTGCTCGCCGCTGTCCTGCACCCGCAAGCCCGCCGAGGGCGAGGACGCCCGGGCCGGCCGCTGGTCCGGCTCCGGCAAGACCGAGTGCGGCATCCACCTCTGAACCCCGACGGCCCCCTGATCATCCGTCAACGACCGCGTAAGGAAAGAACCGTGACAGCAGACACCCTGGGCGCCGTCGGAGCCGCGGAGGCGGCCCCCGCGGCCGCCCCCTGCGAGCGCGGCGCCACCGTGTGGCTGACCGGGCTGCCCAGCGCGGGCAAGACCACGCTGGCCTTCGCACTCGCCGAGCGGCTGCGCGCCGAGGGCCACAAGGTCGAGGTCCTGGACGGCGACGAGATCCGCGAGTTCCTCTCCAAGGGCCTCGGCTTCACCCGCGAGGACCGGCACACCAACGTCACCCGGATCGGCTTCGTCGCCGAGAAGCTCGCCGCGAACGGCGTCAAGGTGCTCGCCCCGGTGATCGCCCCCTTCGCCGACTCCCGGGCCGCCGTGCGCGAGCGGCACGCCGCGGCCGGCACCGAGTTCCTGGAGATCCACGTCGCCACCCCGGTCGAGCTGTGCGCCGAACGCGACGTCAAGGGCCTGTACGCCAAGCAGGCGGCCGGCGAGATCTCCGGCCTCACCGGTGTCGACGACCCGTACGAAGCCCCGGAGCGCCCGGAGTTGCGGATCCGGACGCAGGGCCGCGAGGTGGCCGACTCCGCCGCCGAGCTGTACGCCTTCCTGACCGAGAGGGGACTCGCATGACCACCGCGACCGACAGTCTCGTCCGCACCGAGGACAATCCCTTCGCGCTGTCCCACCTGGACGCGCTGGAGGCCGAGTCGGTGCACATCTTCCGCGAGGTCGCGGGGGAGTTCGAGCGCCCGGTGATCCTCTTCTCCGGCGGCAAGGACTCCATCGTCATGCTGCACCTGGCGCTCAAGGCCTTCCACCCGGCGCCGGTCCCCTTCTCCCTGCTGCACGTCGACACCGGGCACAACTTCCCCGAGGTCATCGCCTACCGCGACCGCGTCGTGGCGGAGCACAACCTGCGCCTGCACGTCGCCCACGTCCAGGACTTCATCGACCGCGGCGTGCTGCGCGAGCGCCCGGACGGCACCCGCAACCCGCTGCAGACCGTCCCGCTGCTGGACGCCATCGAGCGGAACCGCTTCGACGCCGTCTTCGGCGGCGGCCGCCGCGACGAGGAGAAGGCCCGCGCCAAGGAGCGCGTCTTCTCGCTGCGCGACGAGTTCGGCGCCTGGGACCCGCGCCGCCAGCGCCCCGAGCTGTGGTCGCTGTACAACGGCCGGCACGCGGTCGGCGAGCACGTGCGGGTGTTCCCGCTGTCCAACTGGACCGAGCTGGACGTCTGGCAGTACATCGAGCGCGAGGGCATCGAGCTCCCGGAGATCTACTACGCCCACGAGCGCGACGTCTTCGCCCGCAACGGCATGTGGCTGACCGCCGGCGAGTGGGGCGGCCCCAAGGACAGCGAGCCGGTCCAGCGGCGGCTGATCCGCTACCGCACCGTCGGCGACATGTCCTGCACCGGGGCCGTCGACTCCGACGCCACCACCATCCAGGCCGTGATCGCCGAGATCGCCGCCAGCCGCCTCACCGAGCGCGGCGCCACCCGCGCCGACGACAAGCTGTCCGAGGCCGCGATGGAAGACCGCAAGCGCGAGGGGTACTTCTAATGAGCACGACCATCGAGACCACCGCCACCTCGCTGCTGCGCTTCGCCACCGCCGGCTCGGTGGACGACGGCAAGTCCACCCTGGTCGGCCGTCTGCTGCACGACTCCAAGTCGGTGCTGGCCGACCAGCTGGAGGCGGTCGAGCACGCCTCGCGCAAGCGCGGGCAGGACGCGCCCGACCTCGCACTGCTCACCGACGGCCTGCGCGCCGAGCGCGAGCAGGGCATCACCATCGACGTCGCCTACCGCTACTTCGCCACCCCCCGGCGGCGGTTCATCCTCGCCGACACCCCCGGGCACGTGCAGTACACCCGCAACATGGTGACCGGCGCCTCCACCGCCGAGCTCGCCGTCGTCCTGGTCGACGCCCGCAACGGCGTGGTCGAGCAGACCCGCCGGCACGCCGCCGTCGCCGCCCTGCTGCGGGTGCCGCACGTCGTGCTGGCCGTCAACAAGATGGACCTGGTCGGCTACGCGGAGCCGGTGTTCGCCGCGATCGCCGCCGAGTTCACCGCCTACGCGGCCTCGCTCGGCGTCAAGGACGTGCTGGCGGTCCCGATCTCGGCCCTCGCCGGCGACAACGTCGTCGAGCCGTCCGCGCACATGGACTGGTACGCCGGCCCGACCCTGCTCGAACACCTGGAGACGGTGCCGGTCGGCAGCGACCCGAGCGCCGAGCCGGCCCGCTTCCCCGTCCAGTACGTGATCCGCCCGCAGACCGAGGAGCACCCCGACTACCGCGGCTACGCGGGCCAGTTGGCCTCCGGCGTGCTGCGGGTCGGCGACCCGGTCACCGTGCTGCCGTCCGGCCTCACCAGCACCGTCGCCGGCATCGACGCGCTCGGCCGGGAGACCGACATCGCCTGGGCCCCGCAGTCCGTCACCGTGCGGCTCGCCGACGACCTCGACATCTCCCGCGGCGACCTGATCGCCGCCGGGCCGGCCTCCGCGCCGACCAAGGACATCGAGGCCACCGTCAGCCACCTCAACGAGCGGCCGCTGCGCGCCGGGGACAAGGTGCTGCTCAAGCACACCACCCGCACGGTGCGCGCGCTGGTCAAGGAGATCTCCTACCGGATCGACATCGACACGCTCGAACAGCGCTCCGGCGCCGAGGGGTTGACCGTCAACGACATCGGTCACGTGGTGCTGCGCACCGCCGAACCGCTGGCCCTCGACGCCTACACGGACAACCGCCGCACCGGCTCGTTCCTGCTGATCGACCCGGCCGACGGCACCACCCTCACCGCCGGCATGGCGGGCGAGGCCTTCGAGACCGTACGCAGCAACGACGCACCCGACGCACCCGAAGAGGAGGACTGGGTCTGATGCCCAGCGAGGCGTTCTCGGGCATGGACAAGGAAGGCGGCCGCATCGGCAGCGGCGTCCTCGGCAGCGGCCAGGGCGGCCTGACCCGATGTGCGGGCCGACAGGGCTGAGAACGCCCTGTCACCGGGCTGTCTTCCCCCACAGCCGCCCGGCTTGCCCCGGCACCCAGCTGCCGCGCGCACCACCTTCCGCACCTTCCGCCCCGAGACCGCCTCCTGACGGTCCGTCCGCGAACAGGACTCCTGACCATGGCACCGATCCAGGCACCTTCGCATACCCGCGCCCGCCCCAACGCCGGCCGGATCAGACGCACCGCGGCGGCCGCGGCGGCCGGACTCACCGCGGTGGCCCTGCTGTCGGCCTGCAGCTACGGCTCCAAGGCCGACAAGTCCGCCGACACCAAGGCCGATGCCGCGGCCACCGCCGGGGGCTCCGGTGCGAAGCTCTCCGCCGACACCGTGAAGATCGGCTACTTCGCCAACCTCACCCACGGCACCCCGCTGGTCGGCCTCCAGGAGGGCATCTTCCAGAAGGAGCTGGGCGCCACCCAGATCAAGACCCAGGTCTTCAACGCGGGCCCGGCCGAGATCGAGGCGCTCAACGCCGGCTCGATCGACATCGGCTGGATCGGCCCCTCCCCGGCGATCAACGGCTACACCAAGTCCGACGGCAAGTCGCTGAAGATCATCGGCGGTTCGGCCTCCGGCGGGGTCAAGCTGGTGGTCAACCCGGACAAGATCTCCTCCCTGGACGACCTCAAGGGCAAGAAGATCGCCACCCCGCAGCTGGGCAACACCCAGGACGTGGCACTGCTCAACTACCTCGCCGGCAAGGGCTACAAGGTCGACGCGGCCTCCGGCGCGGGCGACGTCTCGGTGGTGCGCACCGACAACAAGGTCACCCCCGACGCCTACAAGTCCGGCTCCGTCGACGGCGCCTGGGTGCCCGAGCCCACCGCCTCCAAGCTGGTCTCGCTCGGCGCCAAGGTCCTGCTCAACGAGAAGGACGTCTGGCCGGACAAGAAGTTCGTGATCACCAACATCATCGTCTCGCAGAAGTTCCTCAAGGAGCACCCGGACGTGGTGGAGGCCGTGCTGCGCGGCTCGGTGAAGACCAACGCCTTCATCAAGGCCGACTCCGACAAGGCCAAGGCCGACGCGAACGAGGCGATCAAGAAGGAGGTCGGCAGCGCGCTGGAGCCGGCCGTCCTCGACCCGGCCTGGGCCGACATCGACTTCCTGGACGACCCGCTGGCGAACACCCTGCAGGCCGAGGCCGACCACGCCGTCACCGCCGGGCTCCTCAAGAAGCCCAACCTGAACGGCATCTACGACCTCACCCTGCTGAACAAGGTCCTCGCCACCCAGGGCCAGGCCGCCGTGGCGGACGCCGGGCTCGGCGCCAAGTAGCGCCCACCGCACGGCCGTTCGCCCCCGACTCCGCGGTCCGGCCCCCGCCCGCCCGGTCGATCCCCGATCGATGCCCACCGGGACGGGCGGGGCCCGGGCCACGGCCCCGACCAGCAGCCCCGCAGACCACTCACGCAGGAGGTGCCACGGATGACCCCGGCACTGACCACCTCGGCGGACGCCGTCGGCGCCGACGCCCACGGCGGCGCGCCCGCCGTCCGCATCTCGAACGTGCACAAGTCCTTCGGCCGCCCCGGCGCCCGGACCCACGTCCTGGACGACATCACCCTCGACGTCGCGCCCGGTGAGTTCGTCACCCTGCTCGGCGCCTCGGGCTGCGGCAAGTCCACCCTGCTCAACCTGGTCGCCGGTCTCGACAAGCCCACCGCCGGCAGCATCGAGGTGCCCGGCGGCCGACCCGCCCTGATGTTCCAGGAGCACGCGCTGTTCCCCTGGCTCACCGCCGGGAAGAACATCGAACTGGCCCTCAAGCTGGCCGGCGTGCCCCGCCCCGAGCGCCGCGCCGAGGCTGAGCGGCTGCTCGAACTCGTCCGTCTGAAGGGCTCGTACGGCAAGCGGGTGCACGAGCTGTCCGGCGGCATGCGCCAGCGCGTGGCGATGGCCCGGGCGCTCGCCCAGGGCAGCAAGGTGCTGCTGATGGACGAGCCGTTCGCCGCGCTCGACGCCATCACCCGGGACGTCCTGCACGACGAGATCACCCGGATCTGGGCCGAGCGGCAGCTGTCCGTCCTCTTCGTCACCCACAACGTGCGCGAGGCCGTGCGACTGGCCCAGCGGGTCGTGCTGCTGTCCTCCCGCCCCGGCCGGGTCGCCCGGGAGTGGCGGATCGACCTGCCGCAGCCGCGCCGCATCGAGTCCGCGGGCGTCGCCGACCTGTCCATAGAGATCACCGAAGAACTGCGTGGGGAGATCCGTCGCCATGGCCAGCACTGACACCACCCCCGTCCTGGACAAGACCGACCGGGCCCGCGACGGCGGGACGGGCACCAGCGACACCGCCGACGTCGGCGCGGGCCTGGACGCCCTCGACGCCGTCACCGCGCAGCGCGGCTCGCTCGGCGAGGCGCTGCGGACCAAGGCGCTGCCGCCGCTGATCGGCGTGCTCGTGGTGCTCGCGCTGTGGCAGGGGGCGTACAGCCTGCACGTCACCTCCTCGTACAAGCTGCCCAGCCCCGCCGACGTGTGGCGCTCCGCGCAGGACCTCTGGTACCAGGGCACGCTGTTCTCGATCATCTGGACCAGCGTCTGGCGTGGCCTGTCCGGCTTCCTGCTCGCCGTGATGATCGGCACGCCGATCGGGCTGGTGGTCGCCCGGGTCCGACCGGTGCGCACCGCGATCGGGCCGGTGCTGCAGGGCCTGCAGTCGCTGCCCTCGGTCGCCTGGGTGCCGGCCGCGGTCATCTGGCTCGGCATCAACGACTCGATGATGTACGCGGTGATCCTGCTGGGCGCCGTCCCGTCCATCGCCAACGGGCTGGTGGCCGGCATCGACCAGGTGCCGCCGCTGTTCCTGCGGGCCGGGCGCACCATCGGCGCCACCGGGCTGGCTGGCGCCCGGCACGTGCTGATCCCGGCCGCGCTGCCGGGCTACCTGGCCGGGCTCAAGCAGGGCTGGGCGTTCTCCTGGCGCTCGCTGATGGCCGCCGAACTGGTCGCCTCCTCCCCCGACCTGGGCCGGGGCCTGGGACGGTTCCTGGAGGACCAGCGCGAGTTCTCCGACATGTCCGGGGTGCTGCTCGGCATCGTGCTGATCCTGTTCGTCGGCATCGCCATCGAGCTGCTGGTGTTCACCCCGGTCGAGCGCCGGGTGCTGCGCAACCGCGGCCTGCTGGCCACCGGCAAGTGAGGCGCCGCTGATGCCCGCCCTCCTCCTGATCGCCCACGGCAGCCGCGACCCGCGCCACGCCGCGACCGTGGCCGCGCTCGTCGAGGAGGTGCGGGCGCAACGGCCCGGCGTCGAGGTCGCCACCGCGTACCTGGACCACTGCGCGCCGCGGATCCCGCAGGTGGTGGAGCGGCTGGCGGACGCGGTGGCCGTGCCGCTGCTGCTCAACCGGGCGTTCCACGCCAAGCACGACATCCCCGCCGCCCTGCGTGCCGCCGGCTCGCGGCTGCCGGTCGCGGACGTGCTCGGCCCCTCCCCACTGCTGCTCGCCGCCCTGGACCGGCGCCTCGCCGAGGCGGACCCGGACCTCTCCTCCCCGGCCGTCCGCGCCCGTACCGGTGTCGTGCTCGCCGCCGCGGGCTCCTCCGACCCGGCCGCCGACGCCGCCACCCGCGCGGTGGCCGCCGAGTGGCGGCGCACCCGCGGCTGGGCCGCCGTCGAGGTCGCCTACGCCTCCGCCGCCGGGCCGCGCGTCCCCGACGCCCTCGCCGCGCTCCGGGCCGCCGGCGCCGAGCGCACCGCCGTCTCCCCCTACCTCCTGGCCCCGGGCCTGCTGCCGGACCGCATCGCCACGGCCGCGGCCGGTGCCGACGTCCTGGCCGACGTCCTCGGCCCGGCCCCGGAGCTGGCCGCCCTGCTCCTGCGGCGCTACGACGGGGCCCGTCGCGCGGCGCCGGTCACCACCGCACTGACGGCGTGAGCACGGGACCGTCCGTCACGCGTGATCCATGATGCTGTGCTCACGGAGGTCCGCCGCGAACCGTGCCACGGTGCGGTAGTCCGCATCATCGTGGAGGACCGTGAGCCCGTGGTGCGCAGCCGTCGCCGCAATCATCAGGTCGACCGCGGAGGCACTTCGGTGCTGTCCGGCAGGTGCCATCCGGCGCGGCACCGTGTCGATCCAACGTCCTGTGCCCTTCGGCACCGAGACGTCCGGGTACAACTCGGCGAACATCTCGGAGATCTCGTCGTACTCCCGGCCGTCGCGGGCGCTGCAGAGGAACTCGGCACGCTGCGGATAGCACGACGCGATCGACCCTGCGTCGATCGCGTCGTACCAGGCGGTCTGGAGTTTCGGCTCGCGTAGCAGCCGGACCAGACCGGACGTGTCGAGGAGGTAGATCACCGGGCATCCTTCTCGGCCCGGTGCAGCCGCTCGGCGAGCTCGACGGCCTCCCAAAGACGAGCCCGCTCGAAGTGCCTGCTGATACGGGCCGCACGCTCCTGCCGCTCGGCGTAGTAGCGCAGCGCGAGATTGACGGCTTCCTTCTTGGTCCGCACTCCGGCGAGTACCATCGCGCGCTCCAACGCCTCTTCATCGATGTCGATCTGTGTCACGGCCATCGGCACCTCCGTCGATCGATGTTGGTGATGTTGGTGATGTACATGGAACTGCACTCTTCCAACATCGCCACGGGCCAGAACGTCTGCACGTCGCCGGACGGCGGGTGCGCGGCCCCGGGGCAGCCCCGGGGCCGCGCGCCCGGGTGGGGTCAGGCGGGGACGTGCCAGACCTGGTTGGCGGCGCCGTTGCAGTCCCAGATGCCCAGCTGGTTGCCGTTGGTGGTGGAGAAGCCCAGGTCGTCCAGGCAGCGGCCGGACTGCGGGTTGAGGATCGAGCCGTCGGCCCGGACCTGCCACTGCTGGGCGCCGGTGCCGTTGCAGTCGTAGATCTGCACCAGGGTGGCGTTGCCCGTGTTCCCGCCCTGGACGTCCAGACACTTGCCGAGGGCGCGGATCGTGCCGTCGGTGCCGATCTTCCACGTCTGGGCGGTGTTGCCCAGGCAGTCGTAGATCTGGACGGGGGTGCCGGCGCCGCTGTTGCCGCCGCGCACGTCCACGCACTTGTTCGCGTAGCCGCTGATCGGGCCGACCGGGCCCGCCGGGACGGGCGAGCCGGTGACGATCCAGCCGTACGACGGCATCGACATGCCCCAGCACCCCGTGGAGACGGTGACGTTGCCGGTGACCCAGCCGCTGGACGTCCCCGAGTAGGTGGGGAACCCACTGGCGTCGACGCCCTGGCAGGTGCCCGCGAGGCGCCAGGTCTGCTGCGGGTCGATGCCCGAGCACGTGCCGACGAAGCCGGCACCGCTTCTGCTGACGGTACAGCTGCCGGTGAGCGGGGTGCCGGTGGTCGATGCGCCGGACGCGGCCGGCGCGTTCGGGGTGGTGCTCTCGGCGGCGCCGGCGGCGGGCGCGGTGAGCGCGGCGGCACCGGCGAGCAGGGCGGTGGCGAACAGGGTGGCGGTACGACGCATGTCAGGGCTCCTGGAGGGTGATCGGGTGGACTGTCCTGCGGCGGACATCAGACGGGCAGGTGCCAGACCTGGTTGGCGGCGGTGGCGCCGAAGCAGTCCCAGATCTGCAGGACCGCGCCGTTCGCACTGGAGACGCCCCGCACGTCCAGGCAGCGCCCCGACTGAGGGTTGACCAGCGAACCGTCGGGACGGGCCCGCCACTGCTGGGCGCCGCTGCCGTTGCACTCCCACGTCCGCACCAGCGTGCCGTTGCCGGTGCGCCCGCCCTCGACGTCCAGGCAGTTGCCGACCGCCCGGACGGTGCCGTCGGCGCCGACCTTCCACGTCTGGTTGACGTTGCCGAGGCAGTCCCAGATCTGCGTCTGCGTCCCGTTCGCGTTGCTGCCGCCACGCACGTCCAGACACTTGCCCGCGATGCCGGTGATCTGACCGACCGGGCCCGCCGGAACCGCCGGGCCGAACGCGATAGCGGCCGAGAACCACAGGATGGGGCCGAAGCACCCCGCACTCGCGGTGGTGTTGCCGGTGACCCAGCCGCTGCCCGTGGGCCAGGAGGTGGGCATCCCGGTGTTGAAGTCCCGGCCCTGGCAGGTGCCTATGACGCTCCAGGTCTGCTGCGGGTCGAGGCCGGTGCAGGTACCGGTGAGGCCGCTGAGAGTGCAGCTACCGACCCCGCCCGGGCCCGGGGTGGTGTCGGCGGTCCGGGCGGAGGACGCGGTGGACGTGGACGGGGTGCTCTCGGCGGCGCCGGCGGCGGGCGCGGTGAGCGCGGCGGCGCCCGCGAGCAGGGCGGTGGCGAACAGGGCGGCGGTACGGCGCATGGGAAGGTCCTTCCGGAGACGGTGAACCGGTCGACCCGCATGTGGAGCACCCGTGATGACGGTGCGACGGTTGTGCGGGCCGCGCGAAAGCATCGGGCACGGTCTGTTCACGGTCAACGGGAGGGGGCGGAGATCACGCCATCGCTTCGTCCACGCAGGGTTGGTACACGACAGGGGCCGGGACCGGTCCGGGCAGGCCGGGCGGACGGCCGATCCGGCCGGATCGCACACGGCCCGGCTCCCCGTTCGAGCGGGAGCCGAGCCGGGGTCCACCGGTCCGGGCCCCGACCGGGCCCGCCCGCCGGGTCAGATCCGCCGCAGGGTGAAGGTGTCCGCCGGGTGGCCGGCGAAGGCGTCCCCGAGGCCGCCGGAGAGCCGGTAGAGGCTGCCGCCCGGGCCCGCGACGGGGGCGGTCGGCGTGGGGTCGGCCGAGGGTCGGACGGCGGTGAGCCGGGCGGTGCGCCAGTGGTCGTCCGAGCGCAGCTCGACCTCGGCGTCGCGGCCGGCCCCGAAGAAGGCGTTGGTGACGCCCGCGATGGAGCCGTCGGGGCGGCCGAGCAGGCCGTCCAGGTGGAGCAGGGCGTCCCCGCCGGTCACCTCGACGCGCCGCAGGGCGGCCGGGTCGCGCAGCGGAACCTGCCACAGCGTGCCGTCGTCCCACTTGCCGAGGACCAGCCGGCCGTCCCGGTAGACGATGCCGTTGAGGCCGTACGCGCCGGGGGCGGGGGCCAGGCGCGGGTCCCGCAGCAGGACGGAGGCGGTGCCGTCCGGTGTCACCCGGTAGACGACCGGGGCGAAGGAGTCGGTGACGTACGCGGTGCCGTCGGGGCCGATCGCGATGTCGTTGGCCAGGTGGTTCCCGCCGTCGGCGGCGACGGCGGCGAGGTCGGTGACGAAGATCCGGCGCCCGGTGTCCAGGTCGTAGGCGGCGATCCGGGCGAGCTTCCCCTGCGTGGCGGCGCTGCTGCGCTCGCCGAGGCCGTTGTCCAGGTCGGTGACCAGGACGCGGCGGCGGACCGGGTCGACCCGCAGGCCGGCGACCTCGGTCAGGGCGGGGTCCTGCACCAGGGTGCGCACGCTCCCGTCGGTACCGACGGCGGAGACGGTGCCGTGCCGCAGCGAGCCGAGCAGGAAGCGGTGGTGCGTGGCGTCCCAGTCGCCCGACTCGGGTACCAGGCTCGCCGCGTGGCCGGTGACCACGGCCGGGGCCGGGCAGCCGGCGGAGGCGGAGGCGGAGGCGGGCAGCGTGCCGGCCGTGCCGAGCAGGGCCGCGGTCGCGGCGGCGACCAGGGCGGCACGGAGGGTACGGTGCTGACGGTTGCTCATCGGGATTCCCTTGCGCGTGCGGTCCGTTGACGTGATCGACTCTCGCGCGGCCGGGCGGTCCGCAGCAGTGCGTGGGAATACTGGTAGTCCGACTACCAGGGAGGACGGGGGGAGATGGTCGAGGTGGAGGACGCCCAGGAGCGCCGTACGGCGCTGTCGAGCTTCCTGCGCAGCCGCCGGGCACGGCTGGCGCCGCAGGACGTGGGGCTGGCGCCGGGGGTGCGGCGGCGCACCCCGGGGCTGCGGCGGGAGGAGCTGGCGCTGCTCGCCGGCGTGGGGGTGACCTGGTACACGTGGCTGGAGCAGGGGCGGGACATCCACCCGTCCCCGGAGGTGCTGGCGAGCCTGGCCCGGACGCTGCGGCTGGACCGCGCGGAGACGGCGTACCTGTTCCGGCTGGCCGGCAGCCACCCGCGGGACGGCGAGGTGGCCGCGCCGGGGGACGTGCCGGTCCCGCTGCTGCGGCTGATGCACGCGCAGTGGCCCGCGCCGTCCTTCGTGATGGACGCCAACTGGGACATCCGGGCCTGGAACCCGGGCGCGGACGCGCTGTTCGGCCTGACCGGCCGACCGCCGGAGGAGTGCAACCTGGCCTGGGTGGTGTTCGGCAACCCCGTGCACCGGGCCCGGGTCGAGCACTGGGAGGAGCACGCCCGCCGCTTCCTGGCGCAGCTGCGCTCCGCGTACGCCGAGCGCGGCGGCGAGGCGACGGCCGTCGGCCGCCACCTGGCCCGGATGATCCAGCAGGTGCGCGGCGAGTATCCGGAGGCGGACCGCTGGCTGGACGAGCACCAGGTCGCCGAGCGCTCCGGTGCCGAGAAGGTCATCCACCACGAGGCGGTGGGCGCGCTGCGGATCGACCAGCACGTGCTGCTGGCCTCCGAGGGCCTGCAGCTGATCGTGATGGCCCCGCGCGACGCCGAGACCCGGGAGCGGCTGCGCGCGCTGGCCCCGACCCCGGCGGTGGCGGCGGTCTGAGGGCGCTCGGCCGCCCCACGACAGCCGCGCGCCCCGGGGCCGCTCGCGGTGGAGCGGGCCCGGGGCGCGGGTGCGGAGTGTCAGTCGAACGTGCGGCGCTGGCGACCGGTCCCGTAGTTGGAGCCGGACTTGGTGCCGCTGCCCGGCTTGGCGCGGCCGGCGGAGCGGCCGATGAAGCCGGCCGCCTGCGGGCGCTCGCCGTTCTGCGCGGCGGCGCCCATCCGCTGCTTGGGGCGGGGGCGGCGCGGGTTGCCGTTCATGTCGACGTCGGTGGGCAGCCCGGAGCGCTTGCCGGAGCGGCGGCGCGGGGCGCCGGCCTTGGACCCGGCGCGCTTGTCCTCCGCCGAACCGGCCGTGCCCGCCGGAGCCCCGGCGGCCTGGACCACGGGCACCGCCAGGGTGACCGGGACGCCGCTCGGCGTGCGGGCACCGGTGATCCGCACCAGGTCGGCGTCGCCGGGGCGGATCTTGGTGACGGTCGGACGGATGCCGGCCACCGTCATCAGCCGGTTGACCTCGCGGCGCTGCTCGGGCAGCACCAGGGTGACGACCGTGCCGGACTCGCCGGCCCGGGCGGTGCGGCCGCCGCGGTGCAGGTAGTCCTTGTGGTCGATCGGCGGGTCGACGTTGACGACGAGGTCCAGACCGTCGATGTGGATGCCGCGCGCGGCGACGTTGGTGGCGATCAGCGCGGTGACGTGGCCGTCGCGGAACTGGTCGAGGACCCGGTTGCGCTGCGGCTGGGACTTGCCGCCGTGCAGGGCGGCGGCCTTCACGCCGTTGGCGAGCAGCTGCTTGGCGAGCCGGTCGGCGCCGTGCTTGGTGTGCACGAACATGATCACGCGGCCTTCGCGGGAGGCGATGTGCGCGGTGGCGGAGGCCTTGTCGGTGGGGTCGAGCTGCAGGACGTGGTGGTCCATGGTGGTGACCGCGCCGGCCGAGGGGTCGACCGAGTGGGTCACCGGGTCGGTCAGGAAGCGCTTGACCAGCCGGTCGACGTTGCGGTCCAGGGTGGCGGAGAACAGCATCCGCTGCCCGCCCTCCGCGACCTGCTCCAGCAGCTTGGTGACCTGCGGCAGGAAGCCCATGTCGGCCATCTGGTCGGCCTCGTCCAGGACGGTGATCGTCACGTCGGAGAGGTTGACGTCGCCGCGCCCGATCAGGTCGTCCAGCCGGCCGGGGGTGGCGACCAGGACCTCGGTGCCGCGGCGCACGGCGTTGGCCTGCCGGTTGATCGACATGCCGCCGACGACGGTGGTGATCCGCAGGTTGACGGCGGTGGCGTACGGGGTCAGCGCCTCGGTGACCTGCTGGGCCAGCTCGCGGGTGGGCACCAGGACGAGCGCCAGCGGGTACCGGGCGACGGCACGGCGCCCGGCGGTGCGGGCCAGCAGCGGCAGGCCGAAGGCGAGGGTCTTGCCGGAGCCGGTGCGGCCGCGGCCGAGCACGTCGCGCCCGGCGATCGAGTCGGGCAGCGTGGCGCCCTGGATCGGGAACGGCTCGGTGACGCCCTCGCGGGTGAGCGCGGAGAGGATCGCCTTGGGCATGTCCAGCTCGGCGAAGGTGGCCGCCGGGGGCCGGGCCGGAGTGCCCTGGACCACGGTGAAGTCGGCGGCCTCGGGCGCGGTGGCCCGGGTCTGCTTGGGGCCACCGTGCTTCGGAGCACCGTGCTTGGGAGCGCCGCTACGGTTGCGCGGCTTGCGCGCGCGGTCGCCGCCGGCGGTGCCGCGGGACTGGTCGGTGTTGCGGGGGCCGCGGTCGCGCGGCGGGCGGGCAGGGGTGGTCACGGGATCTCCGTCAGTCGGTAGGCAGCCCGCGTCGCGGGCTGGTCGGCCGTCGGAGTGCGTGCGCCGCCCCGGCCGTTCGGCGGCATGAGCAGGGGCCCGCACCGTGCGGTGCGGGCCCCTGCTTCGCGATGATCGCGAGTCAGCGTGGGGCTGACGTCAGCCGATGATCTGGATGTTCTCGGCCTGCGGGCCCTTCTGGCCCTGGGTCACGTCGAACTCGACCTTCTGGCCCTCGAACAGCTCACGGAAGCCCTGAGCAACGATGTTCGAGTAGTGGGCGAACACGTCGGCGCCGCCACCATCCTGCTCGATGAAGCCGAAGCCCTTTTCGCTGTTGAACCACTTCACGGTGCCGGTAGCCATAACCGTCTCCTCATACTGGGGCATCAGGGACCCACACCTCGTGAATCCCCAAGTAGCCGCGATCCCCATCCGGAGACTGAAACACCGGACAAAACAAATGCGCCTGTTGGTTGGAACCAGCAGGCGCACATACACGTTCATGGGAACCAAAACTGCAACTGACTCGACTGTAGCACGGTGACACCCCGCGCGACCGGGGATTTTCCGCTGAACAGATCACGTTTGGCGCCCCCGGCGAACGGGCAGGCGGCGCCCCGCCGGAGCGGGGCGCCGCCTGTGGATCAACCCGGGGTCGACCCGGGATCAGCCCCGGGTCGGCCGGGGTCAGCCGGGGTCAGCCGGGGTCGGCCGGGGTCAGCCGGGGTCAGTGCCGACCGGCCGGCTCCGGCACGCCGTGCGTGCCGGCCAGCGGAGCCGGACCGCCGCCGTGACCGTGGCCGGGGCTGTCGGCGTGGCCGGGCCACCAGGCGCGGTGGCCGAGCAGCGCGGTGAGCGCCGGGGTGAAGAACATCGCCATCACGAAGGCCGCCAGCACGATGCCGAAGGCCAGCGAGAAGCCGAGCTCCATGAAGAGCACGTTGCCCGCGAACATGAAGGTCGCGAACGACGCCGCCAGGATGAAGCCGGCCGCCGCGACGGTCGGACCGCCGTGCTTGACGGCCTCGCGGGCCGCCTCGCGCGGGTTCCGGCCCTCGCGGGCCTCCTCACGGAGGCGGGCGATGATCAGGATGTTGTAGTCGGTTCCGATCGCCACCACGAAGAGGTAGATGAAGATCGGCAGCATGAACATCAGGCCCGGCTCGCCCTTGATGTTCTGGAACACCAGGGTGGTGGCACCGAGGGTGCCGCCGAAGCCGAGGCCGACCGAGGCCATCAGGTACCACGGCGCGACCACGCTGCGCAGCTGCAGACCCAGGATGATCATGATGAGCAGGGCCGCGATCGGGAAGACCAGCGTGTAGTCGTGCACCATCGCGGTGTTGATGTCCTTGTACACCGAGGTGATGCCGCCGACCAGCGCCTTGCTGTCGGCCGGGGCCGAGGCGTGGGCGGTGTCGCGGACCTTCTCGATGGTGTCGATGGCCTTGTTCGAGGCCGGCGCGTCGCTGAGCATCACGGTGAAGTCACCGGTGGCGCCGTCGGCGCTGATCGCCTTGTTCTCGCTGCTCGGCGTGACGACGGAGGCCACCCCGGGGACACCCTGGAGCTTGCCGGCGAAGTCGTTGAGCGCGGACTCGCTGAGCTTGGAGCCGTTGGTGCTGGTCAGGTAGACGTGGCTCGGGTCGGCGGCGCCGGCCGAGAAGGCGGTCATCAGCTTGTCCTGGACGACCATCGACTCCTTGCCCTTGGGCATCGAGCTGCCGGCCAGGTCGTAGGTGCCGTTGTAGTTGATGCCGGCCAGGGTCAGCACCACCAGGATGCCGCCGGAGACCAGGGCGACCAGGCCGGGCTTCTTGCCGGTCATCCGGCCGAGCGCGGCGAAGCGGGCGTTCTGCGGCTCCTGCATCCACTTCTTGCCGGGCCAGAACACGGCCCGGGACGGGATGACGGCGAGCACGGCCGGGGCCAGGGTCAGCGAGACCAGGGCGGTCGCGATGACCGCGATGGCCAGCGCCGGGCCGAGCGCGGTGAACATGCCCAGGCTGGAGAGGATCAGCACGGCGAAGGCGACGGCGACGGCACCGGCGGCGGAGGCGATCGCCTCGCCGACCCGGCCGACGGCGTTGGCCACGGCCGTCTTGCGGTCCTCGCCCAGGCGCAGCCGCTCGCGGTAGCGGAAGGACAGGAAGAGGAAGTAGTCCGTGCCGACGCCGAGGACGACGATGATCAGGATCGCCGAGGTCATCGGGGAGGACTTCAGGTCGAACAGCTTGATCGCGTCGGCGATCAGGCCGTTGGCCACCGGCATCGCGATGACCAGCGACAGCAGGACCGGCAGGATGCCGGCCAGGACGCTGCGGAAGATGATGCCGACGATCAGGATGACGAGCACCAGGCTGCCGAGCATGACGATCATGTCGGTGGCGCCGGAGGCGTCCTTCTGGTCCAGGCTGCTGGCGGCCTGGCCGCCGACCTGGAACTTCAGGCCGCTGCCGTCGGCGAGCCTGGTGCCCTCCTCGCGCAGCTTCTTGGCCGCGTCGGGGAACTCCTCGCTCTGCATCTTGTTCTTGTCGATGGCGACCATGGACAGCGCGTACTTGCCGTCCTTGGACTTCGAGGTCTTGGGGTCGACCGGCAGGACCTTCTCGACGGCGGGGATCTTCGCGTCGGTGAGACCGTTGACGACCTTGTCCATCGAGGCCTGGTCGGCGGCGGTCAGCGCCTGGCCGTCGTTGCGCTCGAAGAGCAGCAGCGCGGAGGGGGTGAAGCTCGCCGGGAACGCCTGCTCCTGGAGCTGCGCGGCCTGGATGGACTCGTAGTGCTTGGGCAGGAATGCGGACTCGTCCGTCTGCGAGGTGACCTTCGGCGCGGAGCCGACGATGGCGATCATCGCGACGACCCACGCCGCGATCACCCACCACGCACGACGAACGACGAAGTGTCCTAGTCGGTGGAACATGCTCGTGATGCCTCCTGGGCATGGTTCACCGCAGCCCTTGGGGGACGGGACGCTGGGCGACGGCATGACCGGTCCGGGCATGCACGGGATGCGCAGGCCCTTGCCGGTCGGCAGGTAAGTAGGTGTGGGGCATCATCTTACGAGCACTTGCTTGCCGCCCGGCAAGGAGCCCCCGTATTCCAACCCCCGTGCGGGACCGCCCCGAAGCGGCCCCGACCCAGTTTCTCCCGAGCGCGGACCCGTTGACCTCGTGCTCCGGGTGGAGTCATCTCCCCCTCAGGGTGGAGTCCGATCCCCTACCCCCAGGTGGAGTTCTCGGGGTCGCGGGGTAGGGATAACCCCACCCCACCCCCGAGGCAGGCCCCAGGGCAGGCTCACCCGCCAGCCCGATTCCCGCCCAACCCCGCCTTCCCTACTGTCGGTTGGGACGCCGGATCCGCAACCGGCGGACAGCAGACGGCGGTTCGGACGGCCAGGGCCACCGCCGCTCACGACCGGCGACGAACCGCCGCTCTCCCAGGGGGAACCTCCGTGAAACCCGTGCAGTCCGAACCCGCCCGGACCAGACTCGGCATGGCTGCCGCGATGGGCGTCTGGAGCGCCCGGCACCGGAAGTCCGCCGTCTTCGGCTGGCTGCTCTTCGTCGTACTCGCCGCGGTCCTCGGCGGCCTGCACGGCAGCACCAAGGTGACCGAGGCCGAGTCGATGCCCGGGCAGGTCTCCCGGGCCGCGAAGATCCTCGACGAGGCCGGCCTGACGAGCCCGGCGAGCGAGACCGTCCTGATCCAGAGCGCCACCCGCAGCGCCGACGACCCCGACTTCCGCACCGCCGTCGACCAGGTCCTCTCCGCCGTCGACCGCACCGGCAAGGCCGCCGGGGTCCGCTCGCCGTACGACACCAAGGCGGTCTCCCCGGACGGCCACTCCGCGCTCGTCCTGGTCACGCTCAAGGGCGACCGGGACGAGGCGGTCGCGAACGTCGGGGCGGTGATGGACGCGGTGGCCGGCGTGCAGCGGCAGAACCCCGGCCTGACCGTGGTCGAGCTCGGCGACGCCAGCTCCGGCAAGTGGATCCAGGACCAGTTCAAGAACGACTTCGCCCGCGCCGAGTGGACGGCCGTGCCGCTCGCCCTCGGCATCCTGCTGATCGCCTTCGGGGCGCTGGTCGCCGCCGTGCTGCCGGTGGTGCTCGCGCTGACCGCCTTCGTCGCGGCCGCCGGGCTGGTCGCGCTCGGCAGCGGCCTGCTGCACACCAGCGACGACGCCAGTTCCGTGATGCTGCTGGTCGGCCTCGCCGTCGGCGTCGACTACTGCCTCTTCTACCTGCGCCGCGAGCGCGAGGAACGGGCCGCCGGGCGCGACGCGCACACCGCACTGGCCGTGGCCGCCGCCACCAGCGGCCGGGCGGTACTGGTCTCCGGCGTCACCGTGGTGGTCGCCATGGCCGGCATGTTCCTCACCGGGATCGCCGACTTCCGGGCGATGGCCTTCGCGACCATCCTGGTCGTCATCACCGCCGTGCTCGGCTCGCTGACCGTGCTGCCCGCACTGCTGTCGATGCTCGGCGACCGGGTCGACAAGGGCCGGGTGCCCCTCCTCGCCGAGCTCCGCCGCCCGGACGCGGGACGGACCGGCGGGCGGTTCTGGAACGCGGTGCTCACCCCCGTGCTGAGCCGCCCGCTGGCCTCCACCGTGCTCGCCGGGGCCTTCCTGCTCGCCCTGGCCGCACCGATGCTCACCATGCACACCGCCAACCTGACCTTCCAGCAGCAGCTGCCCGAGGGCAACGCGCTGGTCGCCGCCTCGCAGAAGATCGAGGCCGCCTTCCCCGGCAGCCCGGCCCCGGCCACCGTCGTCATCAAGGCCGCCGACATCGACTCCCCCGCGATGACCGCCGCCATCGCCGACCTCAAGGCGAAGGCGCTGGCCGGCGGGCTGATGCACGGCCCGGTCGAGGTCACCGTGCACGCCGACAAGAACATCGCCACCGTCGACATCCCGCTCGACGGCACCGGCAACGACGCCACCAGCAACAAGGCGCTGAAGGCCCTGCGCGAGGACCTGGTGCCCTCGACCGTCCTCACGGTGCCCGGCACCGAGGCCCCCGTCACCGGACGCACCGCCGGGTCGTACGACTTCAACGCCAAGATGACCGGCTCGATGCCGCTGGTCCTCGGCTTCGTCGTCGCCTTCGCCTTCCTGCTGATGCTCACCTCCTTCCGCTCGCCGACCGTGGCCGTCACCGCCGTCGTGCTCAACCTGCTCTCGGTGGGCGCCGCGTACGGGGTGCTGACGCTGGTCTTCCAGCACGGCGTGGGCGCCTCACTGCTGGGCACCGCCGGCGTCGGCGCGGTGGAGTCCTGGGTGCCGCTGTTCCTCTTCGTGATCCTCTTCGGGCTCTCGATGGACTACCACGTCTTCGTGGTCTCCCGGATCAAGGAGGGCCACGACCGCGGGCTGCCGACCCGCGCCGCGATCGCCCACGGCATCCGCTCCACGGCCGGGGTGGTCACCAGCGCCGCGGTGATCATGGTGGCGGTGTTCGGGGTCTTCGGCACCCTGTCCATGCAGGCGATGAAGCAGATGGGCGTCGGCCTGGCGGTCGCGGTCCTGATCGACGCCACCGTGATCCGCGCCGTGCTGCTGCCCTCGGTGATGACCCTGCTCGGCGAGCGCAACTGGTACCTGCCGCGCTGGCTGAACCGGCTGCCGGACCTGTCGCACGGCGAGTCCGTGCCGCCGCTCGGCGCCGCGAACGCCCTGCACACCCAGCCCGCCGCCCCCTCGGACGGCGCCGCCCGGCACCGGCGGGTCGAGGTCTGAGCCGCCGGCGGTGACGCGCACCACGCCGGGCCCCGCAACGCGCGGGGCCCGGCGTCCGTGCGTCATGATGATCACCGTCCCGGGTCCCCCGGGTGAACGCCGCCGGAACGGAGCCCAGTCATGATCCCCTTCGACGAGGGCCGCGCCCGGCTGCTGCTCGCCCACGCCTGCGAGTCCGCCGGACTGCCCGGCCCCGGCGACGCCCGGCTGCTCGCGCTCGGCGAGAACGCCGTCTTCGACCTCGGCGACCCCGCCGTGGTCGCCAAGGTCGGCCGCGGCCCCGAGCTGTACGACCGGGCGCACCGCGAGCTGACCGTCGCCCACTGGCTGGCCGGGCAGGGCGTCCCGGTGGTGCGCCCGTACGACGCGGTGGCGCCCGAACCCCAACTCGCCGACGGGCATCCGGTCACCTTCTGGCACCGGCTCGCACCCGCCGTCCGACCCGCCCGCCCGGTCGACCTCGCCCCGCTGCTGCGCACCCTGCACCGGCTGCCGGTGCCGCCCGTCCCGCTCGGCCGGCGCGACCTGCTGACCCCGGTCGAACGCTGGCTGGCCTCCGCCGAGGGCCACGTCGACCCCGCGGACGTCGCCTTCCTGCGCCACCGCCGGGACGCCTTCGAGGCCGCCCTGCCCGACCTCGTCCCCCGGCTGCACCCCGGCGTGATCCACGGCGACGCGCTGCCGCGCAACGTCCACGTCGGCCCGGACGGGCCGGTGCTGCTCGACCTCGAATTCGTCGCGAACGACCTGCGGGAGCACGACCTGGTGGTCCTCGCGCTCGCCCACGACCGCTACGGCGTGCCCGGCGAGGAGTACCGCGCGTTCACCGAGGCGTACGGCTGGGACGTGCGCGACTGGCCCGGCTTCACGGTGCTGCGCGGCGCCCGCGAGACCGCCAGCGCCTCCTGGGTGGCGCAGCAGGCCGCGAGCAACCCGGCCGCACTGGCGGAGTTCCGGCGGCGGGTCGACTCCCTGCGGGACGGTGCCACCGAGGTGCGCTGGTACCCGTTCTGACGGCGGGCCGATACCCCGGTCCGCGGCCGGGTGCCAACCGGGGCGGGTGTGAGAAGAGTCCCGGACGGGAGCGGTCCGGCGAGCAACCGCGGAACGTAGGCTCGGCGTCCTACCGGACAGTCATCCTGACCCGAGGGATCGGCACCGTACGTACCTCAGGAGCCGCCGCCATGCACCGGACCGCCCGCTGCCCCTCCGCCCCGGCCCGCCCGTCCCGCTCCAGGCGCCGGCTGATCGCGGGCTGCGCCGCGGTGGCCGCGCTGCTGGGGCTCACCGCGTGCGGGACCGCCAGCGGGGCGCTGCAGTCGCCGAGCGCGGCCGCCCAGCCGCCGGTCACCGCGCACCCGGGCGGAACGGCGGCGGCCACCATCGCCCCGACGCCCGGCTCCGACGGGATACCGCCGGCCCCGGGCACCTCCGGGACCACCGGGGCCACCGGCTCCTCCTCGTCGGCCGCGCCGGCCGTCCCGGCGAAGCCGCGCACGCCCAAGCCGGGCGACTCCTCCTCCCCCGCCGCCCCGGCCACGCCCGCGGTGCCGGCCTCCCCCGCCGCGTCCTCCTCACCCGCGTCCTCCTCACCCGCGTCCTCCTCGCCCGCCGCGCCGCCCGAGCACCCCGGGGCGGGCACGGTGATCGGCTCCACCGCCTCCGGCGGCCGCACCGTGGCCCTCACCTTCGACGACGGCCCCGGCCCCGCAACCGGCCAGATCCTCGACCTGCTCGCCCAGTACCACGCCAAGGCCACCTTCTGCGAGGTCGGCCAGAACGCCGCCGCCGACCCGGCCGTGGTCAAGCGCGTCCTGGCCGCCGGGCACCGGCTCTGCGACCACAGCGTCCACCACCCGCAGCCGTTCGCGAAGCTCCCGCACGACAAGGCCGCGTACGAGATCGGCGCCGCCCGCGACATGATCGTCGAGGCCGGCGGCCCGGGCACCCGGGTCGACTGGTTCCGCGCCCCGGGCGGCGGCTTCAACGCCGACAACGAGCACATCACCGCGGGCCTCGGGATGTCCTCGCTCGGCTGGTCCGTCGACCCCCGCGACTGGTCCCGCCCCGGCGTGCCGGCCATCGTCGCCACCGTCCAGAAGCAGCTCAAGCCGGGCGGCGTGATCCTGATGCACGACGGCGGCGGCGACCGCAGCCAGACCGTGGCAGCGCTCAGGCAACTGCTGCCCTGGCTGGTCGCCCAGGGGTACACCTTCGACTTCCCGGCGCAGTAGGGCAGTTGCCGGCTCCGGCACCCGCCCGGGCGGCCGGACGGGGCCGGGGCCTAGGGTGTGCGGCGTGACCGACAGCAGCCCCACCCCCGCCGAACTCGTCGCCGCCGTACCGGGACTGGCCCCCTACCTGCGGCCCGCCACCCTGCTCCACCCGTACGCCGCGACGCCCGAACCGACGGCGAGCCGGATCGGCGGCCCCGCGCTGTGGCCGGCCGACGAGCCGTGGCCGCACTGCACCGCCGGACACCTGGACGACGACTACCAGGACGTCTCCGCGGCCGACCGCGCGATCTGGGAGGGCATCGACCGCGCGCTGCACGAGCGGGCCCGGGCCGGCGGCGACCCGCACGTCCTCACCCCCGAGGAAGCCGCCGAGCGACGCCGGATCATGGACGGCGCCGGCTCCCTCGACCTGATCAACTGGCGCCTCCACCGGAAGGTCGCCGAACGGCCCGCCGCCGGGACGGCCGTGGTGCCGCTGGCACACATCCGCGCCGAGGACGCCCCGCACCTGCCCTGGCCCGAGGGCACCGACCGGCTCCAGGTGCTGTGGTGCCCCAACGACCACGACGACCTCCCGGGACAGCGCTACTACTACGGCCCGAACGTCGAACTGCACTGGCAGCGCGCCGCCGACCTCTCCGCGGTCACTCCGCCGGCGCCCCGGCGCAGCGACGAGTACTACCTGCCGACGCCCTGCGCGCTGCATCCCGAGCAGATCCTCGACCTGCCGGACCAGGACGAGCTTCCCGGCGAACTCCACGATGCTGCCGAGGAGTTCGCACAGCGCCACGGCCTGGAGTACCACCGCGCCCTGTCCTGCGCGGAGGGCTGGAAGCTCGGCGGCTGGCCGTCCTGGCACTCCACCGACCTGGTCCCGATCGACTGCGGCTGCGGCGCGCGGATGGTCCACCTGCTCACCGTGGACAGCGGCGGGGATCCGGACGTGTCCGTCGGGCGGTTCGGCGAACTTCACGTGTTCGTCTGCCCGGTGGACCTCGCGCACCCGGTGGGGCTGGACCTGCAGTAGTCCCGGCGGCCCGGCAGGCCCGGTCAGGCTGTCGGGCCGCCGGACCGTCGCCGCCGGCCCCCGTCAGGTGAGGTCGAGCCGGTAGACCTGCCGGGAGCCGCCCTCCGGGCCCGGGTCGGCGGCCTCGGCCGGGGTGAAGCCCAGCCGTTCGTAGAAGACCGGGCGCCGCTCGCCACCGCGCCCGGGTGGTCCGGGCGCGCGGCTAGCGGGCGGGCCAGCGCGGGTCGACCACCGCCTGCGGGTCCTTGCTGCGGCGCAGCCAGGCCTGCAGGCCCTCGGCCCACGTCCGGTACCAGTCGATCTGCCGGCGGTGCAGCTCGGCGGGCGCGACCGCCCCCACCTCGGCCGGATAGCGCCCGGCCAGCGCGACGGCGACCCGGACGGCGGCCAGCGCGTCGCTGCCCGCCTCGTGCGCGTCCGTCAGTTCCACCCCGTACACCTCGCAGACCCGCTGCAGGGTGCGCGAGCCCTTGCGGTACTTGTCCACGGCCCGGTCGATCACCAGCGCGTCCAGCACCGGCCCGACCGGTCCGCCGAGGCGCTCCGCGAGCGTCGCCAGCCCGTACCGGCGCAGCTCGGCGTCGAGCAGCGACAGGTCGAACGGCGCGTTGAACGCCACCACCGGTCTCCCGGCGGCTATCCGCTCGCACAGCGCGGCGGCTATCTCCTCCACCGCCTCCTTCGCCGGCCGCCCCTTGCCCCGCGCCACCTCGTCCCCGATCCCGTGGATCGCCTCCGCCTCGGCGGGTATCGGCACCCCGGGATCGAGCAGCCAGTGCGCGGCCCCCACCCGGGCGGCCCCGACCGTGTCCACGAGCGCGGCCGTGACGATGCGGTCCACGGCCGGGTCGGTGCCCGTGGTCTCCAGGTCGAAGCCGACCAGTGGCTGCTGCCACCAGCTCATCAGGTGTGTCCTTCCGTCCTGCCTCTCGAAACAGTCCCTATCATCACCCGCCCCACCGACAACCCGGCCCACGGGTCGCCCGCTCCCCCTTCCGGCGGGCGGACGTTCCGCATGCGGAGGACGGTCGGGGGCGGCCTCGGGGCGGCCTCGGGGCGGCAGGCAGGGCCCGGCCGGCCGGGACTCCGGCCACCGGCAGTCCGTCCGCCCTACGGCGCGCCGGCCAGTCGGCGGGCCTCGGCGAGGACGTCGGCGTCCAGTTCCTCCCGGGTGCGCGTGCCGTACGCCAGGATGTCGTACTCGTCGTCGAGGCAGGAGAGCGGATCGGCCGCGTCCAGCTCGTGCCCGAAGCGCTGGTGCGCGGCGCGGGTCAGTTCCCGGGGCGTCAGTTCCCCGTTCAGGAAGGCCACGGCGAGCGCCCGCAGGATGTCCTCGTCGGCGCCGTCGCTCCCGAAGGGGTGGAAGACCAGGCCCTGTTCGGCCAGTGCGGCGGGCAGCAGGGCGTGCAGTTCGGTGGCGGCCTCGCCGTAGGAGCAGGCGGCCAGTTCGCGCAGGGCCGGGCCGTCGAGCCCGACGACCAGGGCCTCGCAGGCCGCGTCGATCACCACCCGGCCGTGCGCGGCGCCGCCGCTCCAGAGGGCGGCGCAGTCCCGGAGCCGGGTGAGCGCCTGCTCCGGGGTGGTCACGGGGGCGGGCTCGGGGGCCGGGCGGTACATGTGGACGTCGACCGGGTCCTCGTGGACGACGGTGAAGCCGTGCCGCTCGTAGAGCCGCCGGGCGGCGCTGCCCCGCAGGACGACGAGGTGCACCGGTTCCCCGGCGGCGTCGGCCTCGGCGAGGATCCGGCGCAGGACGGCGCTGCCGAGGCCGCGGCCCTGCAGGTGCGGAGCCAGGTAGAACAGTTCCAGGTGGCGCCCGCCCCGCGCGTCGGGGCTGACGGCGACGGAGCCGGCGAAGGCGCCGTCGACCAGCAGCACGGACGTCCACCTGGTGGAGAAGGAGTCCGCCACCCGCCGCCGGGAGCGGTCCGGGTCCCAGCGGCCGAGGCGTTCCAGGTCGGCGCGCATGACCTGGTCCTTGAGGTCGGTGATGCGTTCGAGGTCGTCGAGCGCGGCGGGTACCAGGGTCCAGGCGGGAAGACTGTTCACGGACCGCAGTCTGTCAGCCGCGCCACCGCCGGGACCACGGGGTTTTCCCGGGATGCGGGCCTCACGACACCGGCCGGGAGTCCGCCCAGACCCCCTCGAACTCCTCGCGGTAGACCTCCAGCAGCCCCGGCTCGGTGCCGCCCGGCTGCTGGCCGGCACCGCCGCGCAGCACCAGCGCCGGGGACTCCATGCCGCGGGAGCGGCGCAGGTAGGGCTGGATGACGCCGAGGTCGCGGCCCTGCCGGCGTCCGCCCGCCTGGCCGGTGGCGCGGGGGCCCTCGACCAGGTAGGCGGTGAAGCGCGGGGTCTCGTCGAACACCCGGATCTCGAAGCCGCCCTGGTCCCGCAGCCGGGCCCGGACCCGCCGTACGTGCATGATGTTCATCTCGATCGAGCGGGACAACTCACTGCGGCTGAGGCCGAGTTCGCGTTCGCGGCGGCGCACCGCACTGCTCGCCGGGTTGAGGAAGAGCAGCCGGACCCGGCAGCCCTCCCCGGCGAGGCGCACCAGGCGCTTGCCGGTGTAGTTCTGGCAGAGCATGCCGAGGCCGATACCGAGCGCGTCCAGTCGCCGGGCGCCGTCCAGCAGGTCCTCCACCGGCAGGTCGCGCTGCAGCCGCACCCGGTCGGCGTGCACCGCGACCACGTCCGCGTACCGGCCGGCCACCAGGGACTCCACCACGTCGGCGGGCACCCCGCCCGCGCCGCCGTCCAGGACGGCCAGCAGCCGGGCGGCGGCGCGCTCGGTCTGGGCCAGGACGGTCTGGGTGAGCACCCGGTTGCGGGAGACCACGTGCCGGGCCACCTCCAGCTCGTCCAGCGCGAGTTCGATCTCGCGCCGGTCGGCCAGGTACGGCTCGAAGCAGGGCCAGTGCTGGACCATCAACTCGCGCAGCTGGGGCAGGGTGAGGAAGACCAGCGGGTCGTCGTCGGCCGGGTCGAGCAGGTAGCCCTTGCGGCGGCTGACCTCGCGCACCGCCCCGGCCCGGTACGCCCACTCCTCGCCGGCCGGTCCGGCGGCGGCGGTGACCCAGTCCTCGCCGTGGGCGGGGGCGTAGATCGGGTGCAGCACCTCGTCCACCAGGGAGCGCAGCCGCTGCTCGACCAGGTTGAGCCAGACGTAGGCGCGGCCGGACAGCCGCACCCGCTGGTAGGCGTCCTCCCACTCGCCGGCCGACCAGGCCAGTGCCGGTATCTCGACCGGGCCGCCCTGGGCGGGCACCAGCGCGCGGCCGGTCATGGCGGGGCGCATGACCACCGTGGGCGCCTCGGCGCGGGCCGCGCCCCGGTCGGGGCCGTCGGGCCCGGGGCCACGGCCGCCGGCGGGGAACACCATGCGCCACCTCATCTGGTTGCTGCCGCCGGCCCCCGCGGGCGCGAGGACCGTTGACGGACCGCTGTCAGCCTGTTGACGGACTGTCGGCGGGGCGCCGGGCGGCCGGACGATCAAGGGTACTGCCCGCCGCGAGCCGACCGCAGCCGGATCGCAGAGGGCCCCGCCCGCGCCCCGGGGGCCGCCGCGCCCGCACCCCGGCCCGCACCGGCGGCCCCACTGACCCGCCCCACCGGCACCACTCTTCACACGAATGCCCGCCGGACACTCGTTCGGACCAACCCGGGCCGGTTCTCCCGGCCACCGGGGAAGGGCTCGGGAAGTATGCGGGCTGTGCCGTGCGTCACGGCGCGCGAGCACCGCACATGCCCGGCCGCCCGGCCGGGCAGGAGAGCGTCCGGGTCCGTGCAGGCTGTCGGACTTATTGTCGGACTACATGTCAGTTTCCGTTTGCAGCAAGGAAGTTGAGGAGCCATGCAGGTCTGGCCCGGCACGCCCTACCCCCTCGGCGCCACCTACGACGGAGCCGGCACCAACTTCGCCGTGTTCTCCGAGAGCGCCGACCGCATCGAACTGTGCCTGCTCGACGAGAACGGCTCCGAGACCGCCGTCGAACTGCGCGAGACGGACGCCTTCGTCCGGCACGCCTACCTCCCCGGCGTCCAGCCCGGCCAGCGCTACGGCTTCCGCGTGCACGGACCGTACAACCCGGGCCTCGGCCAGCGGCACAACAGCGCCAAGCTGCTCCTGGACCCGTACGCCAAGGCGATGAGCGGGCACATCGACTGGGACGAGTCGGTCTACGGCTACCACTTCGGCGCGCCCGAGCGCCGCAACGACCTCGACTCCGCCCCGCACACCATGCACTCGGTGGTGATCAACCCGTACTTCGACTGGGGCACCGACCGCCCGCCGCGCACCGACTACCACCGCACCGTCATCTACGAGGCCCACGTCAAGGGCCTCACCCGGCTCCACCCGGGCATCCCCGAGGAAATCCGCGGCACCTACGCCGGCCTGGCCCACCCCGCGGTGATCGAACACCTCGCCAAGCTCGGCGTCACCGCGATCGAGCTGATGCCGGTGCACCAGTTCGTCCGCGACCACCGGCTGCGCGACCTCGGCCTGGCCAACTACTGGGGATACAACACCGTCGGCTTCTTCGCCCCGCACTCCTCCTACTCCTCCACCGGCGACCGCGGCCAGCAGGTGCAGGAGTTCAAGTCGATGGTCAAGGCGCTGCACGCGGCCGGCATCGAGGTGATCCTGGACGTCGTCTACAACCACACCGCCGAGGGCAACCACCTCGGCCCCACCCTCTCGCTGCGCGGCCTGGACAACGTCTCCTACTACCGCCTCGCCCAGGACCAGCGCTTCTACGAGGACACCACCGGCACCGGCAACAGCCTGCTGATGCGCAGCCCGCACGTGCTCCAGCTGATCATGGACTCGCTGCGCTACTGGGTCACCGAGATGCACGTGGACGGCTTCAGATTCGACCTCGCCGCCACCCTCGCCCGGCAGTTCCACGAGGTCGACCGGCTCTCCTCGTTCTTCGACCTGGTCCAGCAGGACCCGGTGGTCTCCCAGGCCAAGCTGATCGCCGAGCCCTGGGACCTCGGCGAGGGCGGCTACCAGGTCGGCAACTTCCCGCCGCTGTGGACGGAGTGGAACGGCATGTACCGGGACACCGTGCGCGACCTGTGGCGCGGCGAGAACGCCACCCTCGCCGAGTTCGGCTCCCGCCTCACCGGCTCCTCCGACCTCTACCAGGACGACGGCCGCCGCCCGATCGCCTCCATCAACTTCGTCACCTGCCACGACGGCTTCACCCTGCGCGACCTGGTCTCCTACAACGACAAGCGCAACCAGGCCAACGGCGAGGACAACCGCGACGGCGAGTCCTTCAACCGCTCCTGGAACTGCGGCGTCGAGGGCCCCTCCGGCGACCCGGCCGTCGAAGAGCTGCGGGCGCGCCAGCAGCGCAACTTCATCGCCACCCTGATGCTCTCCCAGGGCGTGCCGATGCTCTCGCACGGCGACGAACTCGGCCGCACCCAGCTGGGCAACAACAACGCCTACTGCCAGGACAACGACCTCACCTGGGTGCACTGGCCCGAGGACGACGGGCCGCAGGCGCGGCTGCTGGAGTTCACCCAGGGGATGATCTGGCTGCGCCGCGACCACCCGGTGTTCCGCCGCCGGAGGTTCTTCCACGGCCGGCCGGTGTCCGCCTCCGGCGGGTTCGACGACCTCACCGACATCGCCTGGTTCACCCCGACCGGGGAGGAGATGACCAAGCGCAACTGGGGCGCCAGCCACGCCAAGTCGCTGACCGTCTTCCTCAACGGCTACGCGATCTCCGAACCCGACCGGCGCGGCGGCCGGATCGTCGACGACTCCTTCCTGCTGATGTTCAACGCGCACTTCGAGCCGCTGGAGTTCACCGTGCCCGCCGACCACGGCCAGGAGTGGCGGGTCGTGGTCGACACCACCCAGCCCCGGCTGCCCGCCCCGGGCACCGGGGCACGGGTCAAGGCCGGGGACACGCTGTGGCTCACCGACCGCTCGCTGATGGTGCTGCAGCGGCCGGCGTGACCGACCGGCCGGCGACCGGGGGCGGTCACCTGTTCGGATCAACAGCGGGTCTTGGCGGCGGGCTCCCCCGGGTACCTATGGAGCTATGACCTCCGCCGCCGAGCCCGCGCAGCCCCGCCCGGCCGCCACCCCTCCCGGCGGCACCCCCACCGCCAGCTACCGCCTCCAGCTCCAGCCCGGCTTCACCCTCCACGACGCCACCGCCGCCGTCCCCTACCTGGCCGCCCTCGGCGTCTCCCACCTGCACCTGTCCCCCCTGCTGGAGGCCGTCCCCGGCTCCACCCACGGCTACGACACCGTCGACCACACCCGGATCAGCGAGCAGCTCGGCGGCGAGCCGGCGCTGCGCGCGCTGGCCACCGCCGCCCGCGAGCACGGACTGCGGCTGATCGCGGACGTGGTGCCCAACCACATGGCCGTCCCCACCCCCGAGCGGCTCAACCACCCGCTCTGGCAGGTACTGCGTGACGGGCCCGACTCGCCGTACGCGCGCTGGTTCGACATCGACTGGACCGCCCAGCCCGGCCCCCCCGACGCCCCCGGGCGCGGCCGGGTACTGCTGCCGCTGCTCGGCGACCGGCTCGGCGCCGTCCTGGACCAGCTGACCGTGGACGGCGGCGCCCTGCGCTACCACCGGCACGAACTGCCGCTGCGCCCCGGCACCGAGTCACTGCCGCTGCCCGAGCTGCTCGCCCGCCAGTGGTACCGGCTCGCCTGGTGGCGCCTGGCCCGCACCGAGCTCAACTACCGGCGCTTCTTCACCGTCAACGAGCTGATCGCCCTGCGGGTCGAGGACCCCGAGGTGTTCGCCGCCACCCACGGCGTGCTGCTGCGGCTGCACGCCGACGGCGTCCTGGACGGCTTCCGGATCGACCACCCGGACGGGCTCGCCGACCCGCGCGGCTACCTGCGCCGCCTCGCAGCAGCCACCGGCGGAGCAGCGGGGACCGCCGGCGGGACGTCGGGGACCACGGGCGGGGCAGCGGGGACCGCCGGCGGGGCCTACGTCGTGGTCGAGAAGATCCTCACCGGCGACGAGCGGCTGCCCGAGGACTGGCCGGTCGCCGGCACCACCGGCTACGACGCGCTGCGCCGCATCGACGGCGTGCTCACCGACCACGCGGGCGCCTGCGTGCTGGCCGGGGCCTACGAGTCCTTCCTGCGCGGCGGCCCGGTCCGGGACCTCTGCGAGGACCCGCACCCGGCGCTCGCCGCCGCCCGGCGCGGACGGGCCGACATGACCGGACCGGACGGCGAGCTCGCCGCCGAGGTCGAACGGCTGGTGCGGATCGCCCTGCGGATCGGCGCCGCCGAACCCGCGCACGCCGACCACGCGCCCTGGCAGCTGCGCGCCGCGCTCGCCCGGCTGCTCACCGGCTACCCGGCGTACCGGCCGTACGCGCGGCCCGGCGAGGCACCCCCGCCCGCCTCCCGGCAGCAGCTGCGCGCGGCCCTGGACGGCTCCGCCGACCCCACCGACCGCCTGGTGGCCGCACTGGCGCTCGGCGAGCTGGGGCGCGGCGCCGACCAGGACGAGTTCTGCGTCCGCTTCGCCCAGACCGCCGCGGCGGTGGCCGCCAAGGGCGTCGAGGACACCGCCTTCTACCGCTGGAACGCGCTGCCCGGCCTCAACGAGGTCGGCGGCGAGCCCGCCCGGCCCGGGCTGCGCCCGGCGGACTTCCACGACTGGTGCCGCCGGCAGGAGCGCACCTGGCCGCACGGCATGACCGTGCTCTCCACCCACGACACCAAGCGCAGCGCCGACGCCCGCGCCCGGCTCGCCGTCCTCGCCGAGCAGCCGCACGCCTGGGCCGCCGAGGCCGCCGCCTGGTCCACCGCGGCCGGCCCCGCCGCCCCCGGCCTCGACCGCGACGCCGACTGGCTGCTCTGGCACACCCTGGTCGCCGCCTGGCCGATCGCCCCGGACCGACTGGTCGCCGCCCTGCTCAAGGCCGTCCGCGAGGCCAAGCTGCACACCTCCTGGACCGAGCCCGACCCGCGCTACGAACGGGCGCTGGAGGAGCGGGCCCGCGCCGCCTACGACAACCCCGGGCTGCTCCCCCGGATCGAGGGCCGGGTGCACGCCCTCGCCCCGCACGCCCGCTCCAACACCCTCGCCGCCGCCCTGCTGCACCTCACGGTGCCGGGCGTGCCAGACCTCTACCAGGGCAGCGAGGAGCCGCTGTACACCCTGGTGGACCCGGACAACCGGGGCGTGGTGGACCTCGGCGCGCTCGCCGTGCGGCTCACCGACTCCGCCACCCCGCGCCCCGGCGACCTCGCCCGCGAGAAGCTGCACCTCACCACCACCGCGCTGCACCTGCGCCGCTCCCACCCGCTCGGCCCGTACCGGCCGCTGCCCGCCACCGGCGCCGCCGCCGACCACCTGCTGGCCTTCGCCCGCGGCGACGACGCGGTCACCGCCGTCACCCGGCTGCCGTACGGGCTGGAGCGGGCGGGCGGCTGGCGGGACACCGTGCTGGAGCTGCCGCCGGGCGGGCCGTGGACGGACGAGCTGACGCTGCGGACCTTCCCGGCGGGCCCGGTGCCGGTGACCGACCTGCTGGCCGGGAGCCCGGTGGCGCTGCTGACGAGGAGGGGCTGATGCCGGCCTACGAGGTGTGGGCGCCGCACGCCGCGTCCCGTGTCCGCGTCGAAGTCGACGGCACGGAACACGAGTTGGCCCGCTGCGCGGACCGCGACGGCTGGTGGTCCGGCGAGGCCCCGGCGGGCGACTACGCCTTCCGCCTCGACGACGGCCCGCCGCTGCCCGACCCGCGTTCGGCCTGGCAGCCGCACGGCCCGCACGGCCCGAGCCGCGCCGTGGACCACGCCGCGTTCCGCTGGTCGCGGACCGGCTGGCGCGGCCGCGCACTGCCCGGCGCGGTGCTGTACGAACTGCACATCGGCACCTTCACCGCCCGCGGCACCTTCGACGCCGCCGCCGAACACCTGGACCACCTGGTCGAGTTGGGTGTCGACTTCGTCGAGCTGATGCCGGTCTGCCCGTTCCCCGGCCGGCACGGCTGGGGGTACGACGGGGTCTCGCTCTGGGCCGTCCACGAGCCCTACGGCGGGCCCGAGGGGCTCAAGCGCTTCGTCGACACCGCCCACCGCAAGGGCCTCGGCGTGGTGCTGGACGTCGTGCACAACCACCTCGGCCCGGCCGGCAACTACCTCCCCGCGTACGGCCCGTACTTCACCGACCGGCACCACACGCCGTGGGGCTCCGCGGTGAACCTGGACGCGCCCGGCTCGGACGAGGTGCGCGCGTACCTGATCGGCAGCGCACTGGCCTGGCTGCGCGACTACCGGATCGACGGCCTGCGACTGGACGCCGTGCACGCCCTCGCGGACGACCGAGCGGTCCACTTCCTGGAGGAACTCTCCCACGAGGTAAGGAGGTTGGCGGTCACCACGAACCGCCCGCTGTTCCTGATCGCCGAGTCCGACCTCAACACCCCGCGCACCACCGCCCCGCCCGAGGCCGGCGGCCAGGGCCTCACCGCCCAGTGGAGCGACGACTTCCACCACGCCCTGCACTGCGCGCTCACCGGCGAATCCCACGGCTACTACGGCGACTTCGCGCGCGAACCGCTCGCCGCCGTCGCCAAGGCGCTCACCCGCGGGTTCTTCCACGACGGCACCTGGTCCTCCTTCCGCGGTCGCAGCCACGGACGCCCGTTCCCCACCGCCGAGGGCCACCGGCTGCTCGGCTACCTGCAGACCCACGACCAGATCGGCAACCGGGCCCTCGGGGACCGCATCTCCACCACGCTCCCCGGCGGCCGACTCGCCTGCGGCGCCGCACTGGTGCTCACCTCGCCGTTCACCCCGATGCTGTTCATGGGCGAGGAATGGGGCGCCGCGACACCCTGGCAGTACTTCACCGACCACACCGACCCGGACCTCGCCGAGGCCGTCCGACAGGGCCGGCGGCGGGAGTTCGCCGACCACGGCTGGGCCGCGGAGGCCGTCCCCGACCCCCAGGAGCCCGCCACCGTGCTGCGCTCCGTCCTCGACTGGACCGAGCCCCGGCGCGCCCCGCACTCCGAACTGCTTACCTGGTACCGGACGTTGCTCCGACTGCGGCGGGAACGGCCGGAGCTCGCCGACCCCGACCTCGGCGCGGTGCGGGCGGTCCTCGACGAGGCGGCGGGGTGGCTGGTGGTGCACCGCGGGCCGTACCGGGTCGCCGTCAACCTCGGACCGGACGAGGCCGCGCTGCCGCTGGGGGCCGCCGGGCGCGAGGTGGTCGCGGCCTTCGGCCCGGCCACGCTGGACGGCACGGCGGTGCGGGTGGGCCCGGACGCGGTGGCCGTGGTCCTGACCGGTTGATCCACCGGGGGCCGCAGCGCCGACGGCCGCGGCGCCAGGGGTCTCGGCGCCAGGGGTCGCACGCCCATGGCCTGCGGCACCGGGGGCCCGCTCACCAGAGGAAGGTACCGATCCGCTCCCGCAGCGCGGGCGCGTCCAGGCCGTAGGCGGCCAGGTGCTCCGGGATCGAGCCGTAGTGCCGGTGCTCCTCGCGCGGCACGCCCAGGCCCAGCACCCGGTGCGGGCGGTCTGCCAGCGCCTCGTGCACCTCGCTCGCCGAGGTCCCGGCCAGGTACGGCTCGACCAGCACCACCTCCGCCCGCTCGCCGACCGCCGCCCGCAGCCCGGCCGCGTCGAAGGGGCGCACCGTCGCCGCGTACAGCACCGTGACGTCCAGGCCCTCGGTGGCCGCCAGCACCGCGTCCAGCATCGGCCCGACGGCCAGCACCACACCGCGCGAACCGGTGCGGACGGTGCTGAAGCGGCCCGGCTCGACCGCCACCGGCGCCGCGTTCCGGTGCGCCGAGAGCCGGACGTACACATTGCGGTCGCCGTCCGCGTAGGCGTGGCGCAGCAGCTGCTCGGCCTCGTCCGGATGCCCGGGGACGTGGACGGTCCAGTCCGGCAGGGTGTCCAGCAGCGCGACGTCGCCCGGGGACATGTGGGTGCGGCCGCCGGCCGGCCAGTCGTACGAGCCGGCCGCGCTCACCAGGACGGCACCCACACCCTGGTGGGTCAGGTCCAACTTGACCTGCTCGAAGGGACGTTCGACCAGGAAGCTGGCGAAGGTGTGGGCGATCGGCCGCATCCCGCTGAGCGCCAGGCCGCCGGCCGCGCCGATCAGCAGTTGTTCGCGGATGCCGACGTTGACCACCCGGTCGGGGTGGCGCTCCCGGGCCGGGGCGAAGGCGGCGGCGGTGATGTCGGCGAGCACCACGGCCAGCCTCGGGTCCTCGTCCAGCAGGCGGGTGGTGACGGCGACGAAACGGTCGCGCATGGTGTCCATCGGTGACGTTCCTCTCGGGGTTCGGGCTCGACGTGCTCGTCCTGGCGCGCTCGGGGCGGCCGGACGCTCAGTGGTTCTCCTTTGGCTCCACCCGGGCGACCACCACGTGCGGGCGGCCCGGGTGCTCGGCGGTGAAGGCCCGGTGCAGCGCCTCGTGGTCGCGGCCGTCCACCGTCGCGGTCGACCAGCCCTCGGCCGCGAACCGCTGCGCGATGCCGCCCTGCCAGCCGTGCGTGGCCGAGGAGTTGTCGATCACCACGACGTGCAGCCGGTCCAGCCCGTACGACCCGGCGAAGGCGACCGCCTCGTGGTTGGAGCCCTCGTCGAACTCGGCGTCGCCGACCAGCACCCACACCGCGGCGTCGGTCAGGCCCTGCGCCCGCAGCCCGAGCGCCGTGCCGACGCCCAGCGGGAGGCCGTGCCCGAGCGAGCCGGAGGAGATCTCCACACCGGGCACCAGCGTGCGGTCCGGGTGGTGGCCGAGCGGCGAGTCGTAGCCGCCGAAGCTCGACAGCACCTCGGGGTCGATGAAGCCCTTGGCCGCCAGCACCGCGTAGTACGCCATCGGGCCGTGGCCCTTGGAGAGCAGGAAGCGGTCGCGACCCTGCTCCTCGGCGCCGGCCGGGGTGACCCGCAGCACCCGGTCGTACAGCACCCAGAGCACGTCCAGCGTGGAGGTGGCGGCCGGGCCGTGCTTCTCGGCGCCGGTCATCAGTGCCATCAGGGCCGGCAGGTCCTCGAACCGGGCCTCGGGGCCGGCCTGGGAACGGCTCTCGGGACGGGTCTCGGAACGGGTCTCGGAACGGCTCTCGGTCACGGATTCCGCGGTTGCGTTCGTCGTCATGACCACGATCATGCAACTTAAAGCGAGCTTGAGGTCAAGCGATTACAGTGGGCTCCCATGACCGCCTCCTCCGACGGCCGCCGCACCGCCGGCCCGCACCACAGCGACCTGCTGACGATCGGCCAACTCGCCGACCGCAGCGGCCTCGCCGCCTCCGCGCTGCGCTACTACGAGAGCCTCGGCCTGATCCAGGCCACCCGCACCACCGGCGGCCAACGCCGCTACACCCGCGGCACCCTGCGCCGGATCGCGTTCATCCGCGCCGCCCAACGGGTCGGCCTCTCCCTCGACGAAGCGCGGGTCGCCCTCGACCGCCTCCCCGACCGCCCGGCACCCACCCGCGCCGAGTGGGACCGGGTGGCCGAGTCCTGGCAGGGCCGCATCGACGAACAGATCGCCGAACTCGAACTGCTGAAGCGCAAGCTGTCCGGCTGCATCGGCTGCGGCTGCCTCTCCCTCTCCCGCTGCGCCCTCTACAACGCCGGCGACCGCGCCGCCGAGGCCGGCCCCGGCGCCCGCTACCTGCTCACCCGCGACCCGGCCGCCGGGCCCGAGCCGGTCTCGCCATCCGCCGACGCCTGCGGCGCCGCCCTGGAGGAGCGGTGAAAAGCCTTTGCGGCGCGGTGAAAAGCCTTTGCGGCGCGGCCGCCGGTCTGCCTACGGTGCGCCCGTGCTGCCTTTGGTACTGACGGACAAGGAGTGGGACGCGGTCGTCCCCGACGAGTCGGTCATGCGCCCCGGCGCGGAGGCGCTGTGCGCCCGGCTCGGCGTCGGCGGGCTGCCGCTGGAACGCTTCGCGGAGGGCTCCGTCCCGGTCTACGCGGTCGGCGACGAGCACGTCCTCAAGCTGTTCCCGGCTGCCAGTGCCCGGGACGGCCTCGTCGAGGCGCGCGTCCTGGAGCGGCTGCGGGGCGCGCTGCCGATCCCCACCCCGGTGGTCCGGGAGGCCGGCGAGTACGTCAACGGCTGGCGCTACGTGCTGATGTCCCGGCTGCCCGGCGAGGGCCTGGCGCCCGCCTGGCCGCGCATCCCGCAGCCCGAGCGCGAACGGATCGCCCGTGACTGCGGCGAGGCCCTCGCCGCCCTGCACGCCCTCGACCCCGAACCGCTCGCCGACGCCCTCGGCCCCGGCGACTGGCTCGCCTTCCTCGACGACCGGCGGGCCGACGCCGTCGCCCGCCGGCGCCGACGCGGCCTGCCGGAAGCCTGGTCGGAGCAGATCCCGGACTTCCTCGCCGCCGCCCCGCTCCCGGCGGCCCCCGGACGCGCCCTGCTGCACACCGAGTTCATGCGCGAGCACCTCCTCACCGACCCGGCCGCCGGCTGGCGCCTCACCGGTCTGTTCGACTTCGAGCCCGCCATGATCGGCGACCCCGACTACGACCTCGTCGCCGTCGGCCTCTTCACCACCCGCGCCGACCCGCACCTCCTCGGGCAGCTGCTGGCCGCCTACGGCCGGGCCGTCGACCCGCGCCTGCTGATGGCGTACACCCTGCTCCACGTCTACAGCAACCTGCCGTGGTACCTGAGGGAGTTGAAGCCCTCCGCCCGGACGCTGGACGCCCTCGCCGAGGAGTGGTTCGGGGCCGTCGGCTAGCGGCGCGGATCCGTGCGCAGCAGGCCGTAGCGGACGACGTCGCGCCACTCCCCGTCCCGGAAGGTGAGTGCGCGGTGCACGCCCTCCCGGGTGAAGCCGCACTTCTCCAGCGCCCGCTGCTCGGCGTGGTTGGCGGTCTCGGTGTCCGCCTCCAGCCGCATCACCGGCGAATGCGCGAACAGGTAGTCCACGAGCAGGCGTTGGGCCTCGGTGCCGATGCCCCGGCCGCGCACCTCCGCACGGAGCTGGATGCCGATGTTCCAGTACGGGGCGCCGGGCGCGGCATTCATCCGGCGCCAGGCGACGAACCCCGCGAACCCGCCGCCGGCCCGGACCGCCAGCACCGACCGCTCGTCCGACAGCAGGCCGTTCTCGGCCCAGGTGCGGCGAAACCGGCCGGGATCGCGCCAGCCGTACCACTGGAACGGGCCCAGCTCCTCGGGACTGGCGACCAGCGCCTCCAGCGGGGCGAGGTCCGTCTCGGCGATCGGCTCGAGGAAGATCGGCTCTTCGGTCACACCGACCTCAACGACCGCTCCCCGCACACGAGTTCCTCGGGAGGCGACTTTCCGGGGCCGCGCGGGTCCCGCCACCGTGACGCCCCGTCAGTCCTCTCGTCACCTTGCCCGAAACGTTATGCCGCCCCTCCTCCGGGTGCGCCTGCAGCTCCGCGGAAAGGGCCCTTCCCGACGTGCGGCGGGGCCACCGCCGTGCGCCGGACCGGCCCGTAACCACCCCGTCCCACCACTGCGACCGGGGCCCCGACAGCCCGCCCCACAAGGGATTTCGCGCCGCTCGCAGCCGCCCGCCCGGCCGCCTACGCTCGGCCGCATGAACCGCACGATCCGCACCACCGAGGACGTCCTCGCCCTCCTCGACCGGCTGTTCCCGCCGGCCGAGGCCTGGTGGGACCGTTTCTACGCCGACCGCTCCGCCGACCGCCCGTTCTTCACGCCCGAGCCGGACGAGAACCTGGTCTCCTACCTCGACCGCGGCCTGCTCTCCCCCGACCGCGCACCGGCCTCCCGCCCCGACGACGCGGCCGACGACGCACCCGACCCCGCGCCCGCCCGTGCCCGCGCCCTCGACCTCGGCTGCGGGCCCGGCCGCAACGCGATCCACCTGGCCGCCCGCGGGTTCGAGGTGGACGCCGTCGACGTCTCCTCCGCCGCCGTCGCCTGGGCCGAGGAGCGCGCCCGTGAAGCCGGCGTCGGCGCCACCCTGCGCCTCCACCGGGCGAGCATCTTCGAGGCCGACCTCCCGCACGCCCGGTACGACCTGGTCTACGACTCCGGCTGCCTGCACCACCTCCCGCCGCACCGCCGCGTCAGCTACCTCGCCCTCCTCGACCGCGTCCTCGCACCGGGCGGGCACTTCGCCGTCACCGCGTTCGCCGCCGGGGCGATGGGGTCGGCGCGGCCCGACGAGGAGCTGTACCGACTGGGGGCCCTGGAAGGCGGCCTGGCCTGGTCCCCGGACGAACTCCGCTCGCTGTTCCGCGAGCTCACGCCGCTGGAGATCCGCCCGATGGCGGCCCGGCCGCCGGGCTCCGGACTCTTCGGCCTCCCCTTTCTCCTCACAGGCCTCTTCCAGCGAACTACCAGTCTTTAACCAGCCTCTCATCCACCGCCCCTAGCCTCCGGCCCTATGAACGTCTCCCTGCTGGACGGCTGGTTCCCGTGGACGGTGCAGGCCGCGGCCCTCGTGGTGTTCCTCGGCTCGGTGGCCCGGCGGGACCGGACATGGCTGGTCAGGCGGGGGCCGATCGCGCTCGGGACGGCGCTGGCGGTCACTACCGTCGCCGCCGTCGCCGTGGTGACGCTGAGCGGGATCACCGACCCGATCCCGTACGGGGTGTGGCTGTGGAGCGGGGTGGCGGTCGCGGCCCTGTGCGTGCTCGGGTTCGGCTGGCGCGGCGCGCGGTGGTGGCGGCGACTGCTGGTGGTGCCGTCCGTCCTGCTGGCGCTGTTCTGCGCCGCGAACAGTCTGAACACCGCCACCGGCTACTACCCGACCCTGGGCGACGCGATCGGTGAGCTCAGCGGCGGGCCACTGCCTCAACAGGTCACGCTCGCCGAACTCGCCTCCATCCACGGCAGGACCAACACCGGCCGCATCGTCCAGGTCGACATACCGGACACCACCGGCGGCTTCGCCCACCGCCAGGAGCTGGTGTACCTGCCGCCCGCCTGGTTCCGCAGCCAGACCCGGCCCAAGCTGCCGGTCCTGGAGATGATCGGCGGCGAGTTCGCGGCGCCGGACAACTGGATCCGCTCCGGCAACGCCGTGAAGACCGCCGACGCGTTCGCCGCCCAGCACAACGGCTTCGCGCCGATCCTGGTCTTCGTGGACGCCACCGGAGGCTTCCGGGTGGACACCGAGTGCGTCGACGGCCCGCACGGCGACGCCGAGACCCACCTGGTCAAGGACGTCCCGCCGTTCATCCGGACGACCTTCAACGCCGCCACCGACCCGCACAAGTGGGGCGTGGCCGGCTGGTCGATGGGCGGCACCTGCGCCTTCGACCTGACCGTCGAACACCCCGGTGTCTTCACCCACTTCGGCGACTTCTCGGGCGACAAGGGCCCGTTCATCGGGGACAAGGACCACACCGTCCAGGAGCTGTACGGCGGCGACGCCGCGGCCTGGGCCGCCCACGACCCGCTGACGGTGCTCGCCCACCACCCCAAGTACCAGGGCGTCTCCGGCTACTTCGGCCAGGGCGACGAGGAGCACGGTCAGATCGAGTCCGCCAAGGCCCTGGAGGCGGCCGCCCGGAAGGACGGCATCCGCACCGTCTCCACCGTCGGCTCCGGCAAGCACAGCTGGCAGACCGGCGCCGCGACCTTCGCCCAGGCCCTCCCCTGGCTCGCCCAGCAGCTCGGCGTCCCGGGCACCCACGCGTAGCCGCACGGCTGCCGCCGAGACCCCTCCGACGGGAGCTGCCCCGGGCCGCAGCCTGGGAAAGCCTTGGTGTCGGGGGCCGCCCGCGGTCCGTCCCCCGGTACGGCCGGGGGCACCGTGCGCGCTCGCAGCACCGCGTCCCAGCAGCGGGGATCCGCCGCTCCGGACCGCGCGCAGCCGAGGTCGCGCGCTCCAGGAATCCCCCGCACCCCGCACATGGCTCCCGCCGCGCCCGCACACACGTTCCCCACCACTGCCGTGCAACCACCCCCGCCACCCGGGCGTCCACCGGAATCCCGCTTTGCTCCCGACGGTCGCTTGGCATAGGTTTCGACCGCCGTCGACGCAGCACCGGCGCTGACCGCCCCTCAGACCCTGGGAGGGCGGCGCGGCCAGGAGCCGGACGGCAGTACGTCTACGGGGGAGGAACAGCCATGCCGAGTGCCCGCGACCACGGGTCGCCCGGGCGGCGGGGGCGGACGGGCGGTGCCGCGCACCAGCGGCCCGCGACCGCCGCGCACCCGACCCCGATCCACGCCACCGGACACTTGAGGATTCGTCAGTTGCGCAGCACCCGCCTGGTCACCGCCACCGCCGCAGCCCTCGTCTGCCTGGGCGCCCTCAGCGCCTGCGGACCGGACAACAGCGGCGAGGACGGCGGCAAGACCGCCGCACCCGCTCCGTCCACCCCCGCCGCGACCGGCGCCGCCACCGGAGCCCCCACCACGGGCGCCACCAAGCCGGCCGGCACCGACGGAGCCGCCAAGGGCATCCCGGCCAAGGCCTGGATGGACACCAAGAGCATCCCGATGGACGAGGCCTACCACTACGCGCCGCTGGCGGCCAACGCCAAGCCGCAGACCGGCCCGGTCCAGTTCAAGGGCATGGAGCTGTGCCACGCCCCGATCGCCAAGGACGACGAGTACGGGTTCGCCGGCACCGCCTCCGCGAAGGCCTCGGTCGGCTTCGGCGGTGACCGCTGGACGGCCCAGCAGACCCTGCTCTTCGTCGGCGACCCGACCCACAGCAGCGGCACCAAGCAGACCACCAACATGGTCGACCAGCGCCTGACGGACGCGCTCAAGGGCTGTGCCAAGACCGCGCCCGGGGCCACCGTGAAGGTCAACAGCGCCGATGACGCGCCGTACTTCGCCGCCGTCCTGACGATCCCGCAGGCCGACGGCACCACCGTCACCCTGCACGAGTACGCCGTGACCGACGGCGGGACGGTCAGCGAGCTGTCCGTCTGGGCGACCACCAAGGGCGGCGCCCAGCCCAAGGACGCCTGGAAGGCCCCCGAGGACAAGTACGTCGGCACCGGGATGACCGCGCCGATGTGCGAGGCCCTGCCCGGCTGCGGCTGATCCGCGGGCGCTCCGCCCGGGCGCCCGCACCACCCCACAGACGGCCGTCCGGCCCGTCCGGCACAGGGGACCGGACGGGCCGGGCGGCTCCTTCACGCCCGCCCGCGGTGAACCGGCTTCACCGCGTCAGGGGCGCTTCGGAGCCACGGCGCGAAGGGCGTCGCGGAGCCACGGCGCGAGGGCGCCTCGGATCCGCAGCGCGCCTCACAGCCCCAGGACGCTGAGGGCCGTGGTCCAGTCGCTCGCGATCGCGCCGCGGGCGTCGTCCAGGCCGACCCGGCCGCTGCACACCGCGTTCTTCAGCCTGGTCTCGACGGAGTCCTTGCTCTGCGCCGGCTCGTTGCCGTAACGCGGCTCGGGCCACAGGTTGGCCGGGTCGCGCGGGGCGCCGCCGAGCTCCAGCGGGACGAGGTGGTCCTCCTCGTAGTCGGCCGTGCTGGTGTCGTCGTAGCCGTACTCGGCGATCTGCCGCACCTTCAGCGGGTTGGTGTAGCTGGTCGGCGGGCGGACGGTGGCGGTCCAGCCGGAGACGCAGATGGTCTGCCCGATGGTGTCCTGGGTGACGTCCGGGTTGTACGCACCCGGGGTGCAGGACGGGTCGGGCAGCGGCAGGTAGTCCTGCGAACAACTCGCGCTGAGCGCTCGGGACTTCGCGGTGGCGGCGGTCGCCGGGGCGGCCGCGTGGGCGGTGCCCGCGGCGAGCCCGGCGACGGTCAGGGCGGCCGCCGAGGCGACGACGGTCAGGCGCTGACGGAGCATCATGGGGAAGATCTCCAGGGTCGGCCCGGCCTGTCGCCGGGCAGCTGTGTCCATGACAGCACCGGGCGTGCGACGACCGTCAGTCCCGGGGCGTGAACGCCAGGTGACCTCGTCTTCACAACCGCCGGGGCCGTCCTCCCGGATCGCCCGCCGACCCGCAGGACGACCCCGCAGAACGACCCCGGAGCACGGCCCCGCAGGACGACCCCGCAGCACGGCCGGCAATCAGCCCCGGGACACCGCCAGTTCGATCTCCCGGCCCGGCACGTCACCCGGTACGGGCAGCGCCACGCCGGAGCGTTCGAACCCGACCTTCACGTACATCGCCTCGGCGCGGGCGTTGTCCTCGTGGACGAACAGCCGCACGCGCTCGATCCGGGGCTCGTCGAGCGACCAGGACCAGTCCCTGGCCGCCCGGATGAGATCGGGCGCCAGCCCGGTGCCGCGCGCCTCGGGCCGGACGTAGACGCCGACGACGTGCGCCTGGTCGACCTCGACGGCGTCGCCCTCGAACGCCCCGGGCCCACCGGGCCGTTCGACCAGCACGCTCACCGTGCCGAGCCAGCGCCCGTCCGCGTCCTCGCCGACGAACTGCGCCACGACGGAGCCGGTCGCGGCCCCCCTCGTGCGGTCCTGCCAGAACTCGTCGGGCTTGGCGGCCGCCTGCTCGTGGGTCTCCAGGAAGGCGATGGCCGCGACCGGGTCCCGCAGCGCGTCCAACCGGATCTCCTTGACCCGCGCCCAGTCCCCCTGCCGTACCCGCCTGATGATGATGCTCATTGCATGATCATTTCATCGAATCCGGCAGCCCTCGCAACCCGATTTCACCCTCCGACCCGCACCGGGGGCCACCGCTGCGCGGACCGCCGATCCAGCCGGCGGCGGCCGATCAGGCCGGGTCGACAGGTGCCCCCGCCAGCAACCGCGCCAGCAGCGCCGCCGGCCCCTCCGGCAGGCTCCCATGCACGAGCTCGGTGCGGTGCACCAGCCGGGGTGCGACGATCGGCGCGTACCCGACCCCGGGCACCCCGGCCGGCACCGGCTCGGGCAGCAGCGTGAGCCCGTGCCCGGCGGCGACCAGCGCCAGCAGCCCGTGCAGGTCGGTCCCCCGGTAGCGGGTGGCGGGCCGGAAGCCGTCGACGCCCGCCGCCGCGCGCAGCCGGGCGACCGGCGGGGCGAGGTCGGGGGCGTCCAGCCAGCGGGCCGCGGAGAGGTCGGCGAGCGCCAGGCCGCCGCGGCCCGCCAGCGGGTGGCCGGCGGGCAGGGCGACGACGACCGGCCGCTCGTCCACCGCGACGGTGCGCAGCGGGCCGACCTCGGGCAACGGCAGCGGGTCGCTGGGCGCGGCCAGGCCGTCGATCAGGGCGAGGTCGACCTCGCCGGTGGCGACCTGCGCGGGCAGCACGTCCTGGGCGAGCACCCGGACCTCCGGCTGCACCCTCGGGTACGCCCGGCGCACCTCGCCGAGCGCGCGCCCCAGCGCCGCTCCGACCGCCAGCGCCGTGGCGCCGAGCACCAGCCGGGCGCTCGGGGCACCGGCCAGGCGCGCGACGTCGGCACGCGCCGCCTCCAGGCGGACCAACAACGGCGCGGCGTGTTCCAGCAGCCGCCGCCCCGCCTCGGTCGGGCCGACCGGGCGACGGATCAGCAGCGCCGTACCGAGGTCCGCCTCCAGTGCGGCGATCTGCTGCGAGACCGCGGACTGGGTGTAGCCGAGTTCGCGTGCCGCGTCGGAGAAGGAGGCGAGGCGGGTGACGGTGACGAAGGTGCGCAGCTGCTGGGGATCCACGGCGGCCATCAACCGATCTGATCGAGGTGTAAGAAATCATCGTTGGCGCTGATCTCGGGTGCGGGGTCAGGATAGCCGCATGACCTACCTGACCCCGCGGATCGCCCTCGTCGGCGACCGCTCCCCCGCCGTCCGCTCGCACGCCCGCATCCCCGGCCTGCTCGACGCGCTCGCCGAGCACGACGGCCTCGTCCTGGACGCCTACTGGATCCCGACCGAGGACGCCGCGGCACCCGGCGCCCTGGACGGCTTCGACGCCGTCTGGCTACTGCCCGGCAGCCCCTACCGCAGCGAGGCCGGCGCCGTGGCCGCCGTGCGCACCGCCCGCGAACGCGGCATCCCCTTCCTCGGCACCTGCGCCGGGTTCCAGCACGCGGTCCTGGAGTTCGCCCGCAACGTCTGCGGCCTGGCCGGGGCCGTCCACGGCGAGCAGCACCCCGACGGGGAGCAGCAGGTGATCGCCCCGCTGAGCTGCTCACTGGTCGGCCACGAGGGCGCCGTCGTCATCACCCCGGACACCCTCGCCGAGCGCGTCCTCGGCACCACCCGCACCCTGGAGCGCTACCACTGCGCGTACGGCCTCAACGCCGCCTATCTGGACCGGCTGCGCGCGCACGGCCTGCGGTTCAGCGGCGCGGACGAGTCGGGCGAGGTGCGGATCCTGGAACTGCCGGACCACCCGTTCTTCCTCGCCTCGCTCTTCCAGCCCGAGCTGTCCGGCGACGGCACCCGGGCGCACGCCGTGATCCGCGCGCTGGCCGCCGCCGCCGTGGCCCACGCGGAGTCGTCCGCGCCGGCCGTCGGCGTCTGATCCGGACTCACATCGGCAGTGAGCGCAGCCGCACCGGCCCCTCCGGCCAGTCGGCCCCCGCCGCCAGCGGCGCCCACATGGTACGCAGCGGCATCACCGCGAGCCGGCCCTCCGGCTGTTCCACCGTCACCTCCGGCGTCACCTCCCGGAAGCCCATTCCCCGGTAGAACGCGGTCAGCGGCGGCCTGCAGAACAGCAGCGCGCGCCGATGGCCGAGGGTGCGGGCGTGGTCCAGGGCGGCCCCGACCACGGCGTGCGCGAGGCCGCCGCCGCGCCGGTCGGGGGCGACGCAGACCCCGCCGACGCCCATCGCCGTCAGGTCGGTGCCGCCCGCGGTGAGCGCCAGGGGCAACAGCCCGGTGTGGGCGACGAGCCGGCCGTCGGCGGCCCGGACGCCGAAGTGGATCTCCTTGGGCAGGAAGGTCAGCCCGGTGTACGCGACCCCGTACGGGTCGTCCCCGGGGCCGAGGATCTCCTCCTGCTCGGCGCGGGAGTAGCGCTCCAACCGTTCGACGGCCACGTGCGGCTCGGTCAGGTGCCGGTCGGTCAGGTGCCGGTCGGTCCGGTGCGGGTCGGCCGTGGGCGACCCGGTCGACTGCGGCCCGGACGAAAGATGATCATTCATGCCGCCATGCTCTCCCCACCGGGCTCCTCGCAACAGCCCCTTCCCGGCCACACGGTCGGACGATCATCCCGGTCGGACCCCGGTGTGGAAGCATGCCCCTCATGCAGCACCTCACCGACCGGTCGGCCGTCGATCCCGACGCGCCGCCGCCCTGGCCGCCGGTGCGCCTGCCCCGCCCGGTCCGGGCCCTCGCGCCGACCGCCCTGGTCCTGCTGGTGCTCGTCCCGCTCGCCGCGAACGACCCGGACTTCGGCCCGACCACCTCACCGTCGGTCAACGCGGGCCTGATGGCGTTCGGCGCCCTCGCCCTGGCCCTGCGGCGCCGGCATCCGGCGGCGGTCACCGCGGCCACCCTGATGAGCGGTCAACTCCCGCTCGCCGTCGCCCTCTACGGACTGGCCGCGCGGCGCGGCACCACCGCACTGCTGTACGTCCTGGCGGCCGCGGCCGAACTGCGGCTGGTCGTCCCGTTCGACCTCGGGGACGTCACCACCCCCTCGTCGCTGGCCGGCCTGATCGAGGACCCGCTGGTGTTCGGCGCGGTCCCGGTCCTCCTCGGGCTGACCACCCACCACCGCGCCCGCACCGTCCGGGTGCTCGCGGAGCGCAACCGCTTCCTCGGCGAGCGCAACCGGCTGCTGGAGGAGGCCCGCCGGCACGTCGAGGAACGCGCCGCGGCCGCCGAACGCTCCCGGCTCGCACGGGAGATGCACGACGTGGTCTCCAACCGCGTCTCGCTGATCACCCTGCACGCGGGCGCCGGCCAGGTCGCCCGGGCCGAGGACCCGGCCGCCGTCCGGGAGACGCTCGGCCTGATCCGCACCCTCGGGCTGCAGGCGCTCACCGAACTGCGCGGCCTGCTGGGCGTGCTGACCACGGCCGCCGACCAGGCGCCCTCGCTGCGCGGCCTGCCCACCCTGGTCGAGGAGTCCCGGCAGGCCGGGCTGGCGGTCGGACTGACCGTCACCGGCCCGGCCGACGGGCTGCCCGCGCCCGGGCCCGCCGTGCAGTACGCGGCGTACCGGATCGTCCAGGAGGCGCTGACCAACGCGCACAAGCACGCCCCGGCGGCCGAGGTCGCCGTCACCGTCGAGGTCGGGCCGGACGGGCTGCGCCTGGCAGTGGTCAACTCCCCCACCGCGGCGGAGTCCGACGGGCCCACGGGCGGCTGCGCCCCAGGGGCCGACGGAGCCGGACTGCCCTCCGGCGGCCACGGACTGACCGGCATGCGCACCCGGGCCGGCGATCTCGGCGGCACCCTGGACGCCGGGCCGACGGCCGAGGGCGGCTTCGCCGTCCGGGCCAGGCTTCCGCTCGGCGTCGGCCGGACCGGCTGACCCGGCCGACCCTGCTGACCGGGCCGACCCTGCTGACCGGGCTGACCCTGCTGACCCGGCGCAGGTCCGGCTGTCCGCGCAGGGCCGGCCGAACCGGCACGGGCCCGACCGCCCCACGGCTCAGACCGCCCCGCGGCTCAGACGGCCGCGCGCTCTGCCAGCTCCGTCCAGACCTCGTCCACCCGGGCCGACAGCTCCGCCAGCCCCCGGCCGTTGTCGATCACCAGGTCGGCGATCGCCAGCCGGTCCGCCCGCGAGGCCTGCGCGGCCATCCGGGCCCGGGCCTCCTCCTCCGCCATCCCGCGCAGCCGCACCAGCCGGTCCAGCCGCACCTCGTCGGCCGCGTCGACCACCACGATCAGGTCGAACAGCGGCGCCAGCCCGTTCTCGGCCAGCAGCGGCACGTCGTGCACCACGACCGCGTCCGGCGCGGCCGCCGCCTCCAGCTCGGCGGAGCGGGCCCGCACCAGCGGGTGGACGATCGCGTTCAACGCCTTCAGCCGCTCCGGGTCGGCGAACACGACCGTCCCGAGGGCCGGGCGGTCCAGCGCGCCGTCCTCCCGCAGCACCTGCGGGCCGAACTCGGCGACCACGGCCGCCAGACCGTCCGTCCCGGGGGCGACCACCTCGCGGGCGATCACGTCGGAGTCCACGATCACCGCGCCGTGCGCGGCGAACAGCCGGGACACCGCGCTCTTGCCCGCGCCGATGCCGCCCGTCAGTCCGATCTTCAGCATGGCGTCAGGCTACCGGCGCCGCACCGGGCCCGTCAGCACCGGGCGGCACCCGGGGAGCGCGGGCTTCACCCCGATCGCACCCCGATCGCATCCCGGTCGCGCCCAGCGGTCAGCCCAGCTCCAGGCTCTCCCCGTCCCCGAGGACGGCCAGCTCCGCGCCCGTGCCCGGCCCGTCCGGTCCGACCAGTCGGCTGTGCACGGCGAACCCGGCCGGGCTGAGCACCGCCTCGTGGATCGGCACCGCCCGGTGCGGCCCCGCCTCCCGGACGTAGTCGACCACCTCGGAGACCTTGGTCCACGGCGCCGCGAGCGGCAGCAGCAGGGTGTCCACGGTGTGCGGCGGCACGGTGAACGCGTCGCCGGGGTGGAAGAGCCGGCCGTCGAAGAGGAAGCCGATGTTGCGCACCTGCGGCATGTCCGGGTGGATCACCGCGTGCCACTCGCCGTGCACCGAGACGCCGAGGCCGCCGAGCTCGAAGGCGTCCCCCTCGCCGACCGCGGTGACCCGCTGCGCGACGCCCTCCAGCTGGGCGGCGACGGCGGTGTTGGTCCACACCCGCAGGGCCGGGTCGGCCTCCAGCGCGGCGCGCAGCCGGGACTCCTCGAAGTGGTCCATGTGCTCGTGGGTGATCAGGACGGCGTCCGCCCCGGTCAGCGCGACGGGGTCGGTGAACACCCCGGGGTCGACGACGACGGTGGTGTCGCCGTGCTCGATGCGTACGCAGGCATGTCCGAACTTGGTGATTCGCATGCTCGAAACCCTACAGCAAAGCTGTACAGCAATGCTGCAGATCTTCCGGGTAGACTTCTCCCATGCCCAGCGAAGCCCCGCACCCGGACACCCTGGAACTCGCCGCGGACCTGCGCGCCGCCCTCGGCAGCCTGGTCCGCTCCCTGCGCGACAACGACGAGCTGCCGCAGAACCAGGCCGCCGTCCTCGGCCTGCTGGTCCGCGACGAGCGCTCCTGCACCGTCGCCGAGCTCGCCGACCTCCAGCGGGTCCGCCACCAGTCGATGGCCCGCACCGTCGCCCTGATGGCCGAAGCCGGACTGGTCACCCAGCAGCCCCACCCCACCGACGGCCGCAAGCAGCTCATCGCCGCCACCGAGGCCGGCCGCGCCGCCCTCCTCGACCAGCGCGCCCGCCGCGAACACCACATCGCGGCCGCCATCGAGTCCCGCCTCACGCCCGCCGAGCAGGACCGGCTCCGTGCCACGGTCGACCTCCTGCACCGCCTGTCCTGAGCCGCCCGCCCGGCTCCGGCCGGGGGCGTCCGTGCCCGGCACGGACGCCGGGCACGAACGCCAGGCACGGACGCCGGGGACGGACAGCTAGGCCTTCACCAGGTCGGTGCTCACCGGCTCGCCGGGCGCCGAGTCGCTCACCGGCTCGCCGGCCACCGGCCGCGGTGCCGGGATCACCGCCGGCTCGATCTCCGGCAGCTCGACGTGCTCGCTCAGCCCGAACCGCCGGTGCAGTCGCCGCAGCGGAGCGGGCGCCCACCAGTTGAACTCGCCGAACAGGCTCATCGCGGCGGGCACCAGCAGACAGCGCACCAGGGTGGCGTCCACCGCGACGGCGACGGCCAGCGCGATACCCATCTGCTTGACCATCAGCATGTCCCCGAGCGCGAACCCGGCGAAGACGATCACCATCAGCAACGCCGCCGAGGTGATGATCCGACCACTGCGCTGGACGCCCAGCTCCACCGACCGGGTGTTGCTGTGCCCCTTGTCCCGCAGTTCCTTGATCCGGGCGAGCAGGAACACCTCGTAGTCCATCGACAGCCCGAAGGCGAAGGCGAAGACCAGCACCGGGATGAAGGTCTCCAACCCGCCGGCCGGACTGAACCCCAGCAGCCCGCTGAACCACCCGTCCTGGAACACCAGGGTGAGCGCGCCGAGCGAGGCGCCGAGGGAGAGCAGGTTCATCAGCAGCGCCTTGACCGGCATCACCACCGAGCCGGTCATCAGGAACAGCAGCACCAGCGTGCCCGCCGCGACCAGCCCGAGCGCCCACGGCCCGCGCGAGAGCAGTTCCTTCTGGAAGTCGACCACCGAGGCCGCGCCGCCGGTGACGTAGGTCTTCAGCCCGCCGCGGTCCGCCCGCAGCTCCTCGACCACGTGCTTGGCCTGCCCGCCCTGCGGGTCCCCCTTCACCAGCACGTCGATGGTGGAGACGGAGTCGCTCACCGGGCTGACCGCCCGTACCCCGCTCACCCCGGGCAGCTTGGCGACCACGTCATCGGCGTACGCCTGCGCGACCGTCGCACCGCCCTCGACCACCACCGTGACCGGCGCGGCCGAGACCTGCGGGAAGCGCTGGTCGACGGTCTCGGTGACCTGCCGCCCCGCCGAGGAGGCGGGCAGCACGGCGGCGCCCGAGTTCCGCATCTCGGCATGGAGGAACGGCGCCCCGGCCGCCATCAGCAGCGCCACGGAGGCGAGCGTGACCAGCACCGCCCGCTTGCGGACCCGGCGGACGGTCCGGCTGAAGAACCCCTCGTCCGGTACCGGAGAGGTGGGCGTCTTGATCCGGGAGCCGGCGAAGCCGAGCAGCGCGGGGATCAGTGTCAGCGCGGCGGCGACGGCGATCACCACCACGCTCACCCCGGCGGCGGCGACCGCCCCGAGCACCGGACTGGTGAAGACGAACAGGCCGGACAGCGCGACGGCCACGGTCAGCCCGGAGAAGGCCACGGTGCGCCCGGCGGTCGCCGCGGTGCGCTCGACGGCGGCGGCGATGCCCGCGCCGTGGCCGCGCTCCTCGCGGAAACGATTCACCATGAGCAACGCGTAGTCGATCGAGAGCCCGAGCCCCAGCACGGTCGCGATCGGCAGCACGCTGGTGTCGATGTCCATGATCCGGCTGAACCCGAACATGGCCAGCAGCGCGCCGCCCACCGAGGCGACCGCCCCGATCACCGGCAGCGAGGCCGCCGAGAGCCCGCCGAAGACCAGCACCATGACGACCAGCGTGAGCGGCAGCGTCACCATCTCGCCGAAGCGGGTGTCCTTCTCGGTCTGCTTCTTGACCTCGTCCTGCAGCACCAGGTCCCCGCCGACGGTCACGTGCGCGCCGCCCGCGCCGTTCAGCGCGGCGAGCCGCCCGGTGACGGCGTCGGTCTGCGCGGTGGTCGCGGTGTCGGCCATCCGTACGGTGACCAGGCCGGCGTTGCCGTCGGCGGAGCGCAGCGCGGCCGGGGCCGGGCCGGGGCCGTACGCGTCGAGGCTGGAGGAGACCCCGGGCAGGGCGGCGATCTCGGCGGTGGCCTTCTCGACGGCGGCCTTGACCGCCGGATCGTCCACCGGTTTGCCGTCCACCACGGCGGTGACGGTGCCCTTGACCGGGTCGGCCGCGGTGACCACCGCGCTGCCCCGGTCAGCCTCGGCACTGGCGGAGGAGGCCCCCGCCACCGATCCTTCGAAGACCCGGCCGCCGATCAGGACGCCGACGACCAGGACGACGGCCCAGAAGCCGAGCACCCAGCGGCGGTGGCGGAAGCAGAACCGGCCGAGGGCCGCGAGCCGGCCGCCGACCAGCGCGGTGGCGGGGGCAGCGGAGGAGGGGTTTCGCATAAAGGAGCCTTTCGGGCAGCTCCACTCAATGTAGGCGGAACCCGAACTTCGACCTAGGGAAGGGCGATGAGCCCCATCTCACACTTTCCTTCACATAAAACACACATAAGTCAAAGCGGAAAACCAAATGGGCCCCACCCGGAATTCCGGGTGGGGCCCATCTGCTAGCTATCGGCTAGCGGGAAGCGAGAGCCTCAGCTCTGGCCACCGGCCAGCTTCTCGCGCAGGGCGGCCAGGGCCTCGTCGGAGGCCAGGGCGCCGGAGCCCTCGTCGCTGCTGGACGAGTAGGAGCCACCGGCGGCAGCGGCGACGGCGTCGCCACCCTCCTCGGCAGCCTGGGCGTCGGCCTCGCGGCTCTTGATGACCTGGGCCTGGTGCTGCTCGAAGCGGGCCTGCGCCTCGGCGTACTGGCGCTCCCACTCCTCACGCTGCTTCTCGAAGCCGGGCAGCCAGTCGTTCGCCTCGGGGTCGAAGCCCTCCGGGTAGATGTAGTTGCCCTGGTCGTCGTACGAGGCGGCCATGCCGTACAGGGTCGGGTCGAACTCGACCTCGGCCGGGTTGGCACCCAGGGCCTCGTTGGCCTGCTTCAGCGACAGGCTGATGCGACGACGCTCGAGGTCGATGTCGATGACCTTGACGAAGATCTCGTCGCCGACCTGGACGACCTGCTCCGGGATCTCCACGTGGCGCTCGGCCAGCTCGGAGATGTGGACCAGACCCTCGATGCCCTCGTCCACGCGGACGAACGCACCGAACGGAACCAGCTTGGTGACCTTACCCGGGACGACCTGACCGATCTGGTGCGTACGGGCGAACTGCTGCCACGGGTCCTCCTGGGTCGCCTTCAGCGACAGGGAGACGCGCTCGCGGTCCATGTCAACGTCGAGAACCTCGACGGTGACCTCCTGGCCGACCTCGACAACCTCGGACGGGTGGTCGATGTGCTTCCAGGACAGCTCGGAGACGTGCACCAGGCCGTCGACGCCACCCAGGTCCACGAAGGCACCGAAGTTGACGATCGAGGAGACGACGCCGGAGCGCACCTGGCCCTTCTGCAGGGTGGTGAGGAAGGTCTGGCGGACCTCGCTCTGGGTCTGCTCCAGCCAGGCACGGCGGGACAGGACCACGTTGTTGCGGTTCTTGTCCAGCTCGATGATCTTGGCCTCGAGCTCCTTGCCCACGTAGGGCTGGAGGTCGCGGACGCGACGCATCTCGACCAGCGAGGCGGGGAGGAAGCCGCGGAGGCCGATGTCGAGGATGAGACCACCCTTGACGACCTCGATGACGGTACCGGTGACGATGCCGTCCTCTTCCTTGATCTTCTCGATCGTGCCCCAGGCACGCTCGTACTGAGCGCGCTTCTTGGACAGGATGAGACGACCCTCCTTGTCCTCCTTCTGGAGAACCAGGGCCTCGATGTTGTCACCGACGGCGACGACCTCGTGCGGGTCAACGTCGTGCTTGATCGAGAGCTCGCGGGACGGGATGACGCCCTCGGTCTTGTAACCGATGTCGAGGAGGACCTCGTCACGGTCGACCTTCACGATGACGCCCTCGACGATGTCGCCATCGTTGAAGTACTTGATGGTCTCGTCGATGGCGGCGAGGAAGGCCTCCGCGTCGCCGATGTCGTTGACCGCGACCTGCGGGGTGGTGCTGAGGGAGGAGTCGGTGGGGCTCGTCATTAGGAAAAGGGCTCCGGTACGGACATGAAGTCGTAGGTAATGCCACGCGGAGGGCCCGTATCGCTCCCACCGAAAACCGGGACAGCCCAAGACGCGGCCCACCGGTTTTCCCGCACAGCGAGAACCGGCGTCCGTCTTGCGACCGTGGGGTCTTCGACAGAATGCGAGCGCGACCTGCTCCGTCTGAGGCGCGCAGGCCCGCAGCGCAACTTGTAGCATACGGGGACGGCCAGGCACGGTCAACGCCAAGAACGGCAAGACGGTGGAGCCCGGTACGGATCAGGCCATATCCTCCGGATGCGCACCTCTCGGCGGCGCCCGCAGGGAGCCCTTTCCCCGGATGCCACCGCCAGGATCCGGGCCCTCTCGGGACCGGTTCTCGGCAGCGGCGCTTCCGCATTCCATACCCTACGCGATGGGCATTGTCACCGTGGCCACCACCCCCCAGTCAGACCTCCACGATCTTGACGCATCCGCCGAGGAGGGCGACGACGACGCGGTGCGGCGCGAGGCCGGCACCGGGGAAAGCAGCCGCGCCAGCCGGCACTGGTGGGACCGCAACGCCGACGAGTACCAGGACGAGCACGGCGAGTTCCTCGGCGACGACCGCTTCACCTGGTGCCCCGAAGGCCTCGACGAGGCCGACGCCCGACTGCTCGGCGACGTCGCGGGCAAGGACGTGCTGGAGATCGGCGCCGGCGCCGCCCAGTGCTCGCGCTGGCTCGCCGGCCGCGGCGCCCGCCCCGTCGCCCTGGACATCTCCTACCGCCAGCTCCAGCACTCCCGCCGGATCGACCTCGGCCGCGGCGTCGTCCCCGTCCCGGTCGTCCAGGCCGACGCCGCCGTCCTCCCCTTCGCCGACGGCGCGTTCGACCTCGCCTGCTCCGCCTACGGCGCCGTCCCGTTCAGTGCCGACACCGCCGCCCTGATGCGCGAGGTGCACCGGGTGCTGCGACCCGGCGGACGCTGGGTGTTCTCGGTGACCCACCCGATCCGCTGGGCCTTCCCGGACGAGCCGGGCGTCGAAGGCCTCACCGCGATGTCCTCCTACTTCGACCGCACCCCCTACGTCGAGCAGGACGAGCAGGGCCACGCCACCTACGTCGAGCACCACCGGACCATCGGCGACCGGGTCCGCGAACTCGTCGGCGCGGGCTTCCGGCTGCTGGACCTGGTCGAGCCCGAGTGGCCGGCCGGCCTGGAGCAGGAGTGGGGCGGCTGGTCCCCGCTGCGCGGGCGGCTGATCCCCGGCACGGCGATCTTCGTCACCGAGCGGGGCTGAATCGTCTTGCTGAACCCGGCCTGGCGCGACCTGCCCGTCCGCACCGCCCTGCCCGCGCTCCACGACGCCCTCGACGGGCACGGCACCGCCGTCCTCGCCGCCCCGCCCGGCACCGGCAAGACCACGCTGGTGCCGCTCGCCCTGGCCGGACTGCTCGACGACGGCCGGCCGGTCCGCCGGGTACTGGTCGCCGAACCACGCCGGCTCGCCGTCCGGGCCGCCGCCCGGCGGATGGCCTGGCTGCTCGGCGAGACGGCCGGCGGCCGCGTCGGGTACACCGTGCGCGGCGAACGCCGGGCCGGGCCGGACACCGTGGTCGAGGTGGTCACCACCGGCGTGCTGCTCCAGCGGCTCCAGCGCGACCAGGAACTCCCCGGCGTGGACGTCGTCGTGCTCGACGAGTGCCACGAGCGGCACCTGGACGCCGACACCGCGCTCGCCTTCCTGCTGGACGTCCGGGCGGCACTGCGGCCCGAACTCGGGCTCGTCTGCGCCTCGGCCACCTCCGACACCGAGGCCTGGGCCGACCTGCTCGGCGGCGCCCCGGTGGTGGAAGCGCACGGAGTCTCCCACCCGGTGGACGTGGTCTGGGCGCCCCCGCCGCGCGCCGTCCGGCCCGCGCACGGCACCCGGGTCGACTTCGCGCTGCTCGACCACGTCGCGTCCGTCGTCCGGCGGGCCCTGGACGAGCGCGACGGGGACGTGCTCTGCTTCCTGCCCGGCGTCGGCGAGATCGCCCGGGTCGCCGGGCAGCTGGGCGGGGTCGCCGGGGACGTGCTGCAGCTGCACGGACGCGCCCCACAGGCCGTCCAGGACGCCGCGCTCACGCCCTCCCCGCAGCGACGGGTGGTGCTCTCCACCGCCGTCGCCGAGTCCTCCCTGACCGTCCCCGGCGTCCGCGTCGTGGTCGACGCCGGGCTCGCCCGCGAGCCGCGCACCGACCACGCCCGCGGCCTCGCCGGGCTGGTCACCGTCCGCGCCTCCCTCGCCGCCGCCCGCCAGCGCGCCGGGCGTGCCGGGCGCGAGGCCCCGGGCACGGTGTACCGCTGCTGGAACGAGGCCGAGGACGCCCTCGCCGCCCGCTTCCCCACCCCCGAGATCGCCCTCGCCGACCTGACGTCGTTCGCCCTCCAGGCCTCGTGCTGGGGCGACCCGGACGCCACCGGCCTCGCCCTGCCCGACCGGCCCCCGGCGGGCGCGATGGCCGCCGCCCGGCAGACCCTCCGGGCCCTCGGGGCCGTCTCCGCCGACGGCCGGGCGACGAAGCGCGGCGTGCGCCTCGCCCGCACCGGGCTGCACCCGCGACTGGGGCGGGCCCTGGTCGACGGCGCGGCCGCCGTCGGCGCGCGGCGCGCGGCCGAGGTCGTCGCACTGCTCTCCGAAGAGCCCCCGCGCGCACTGGGGGACGACCTCGGCGCGGTGTGGCGGACGGTCCGCTCCTCCGGTGATCCCTACGCCGGGCGCTGGCGCGACGAAGTCCGCCGCCTGCAGCGGGCGGCGGGCGACGAGCCTGCCACCGCACTGGACGACACGGCCGCCGTCGGCCTCGTCGTCGCCCTGGCGTTCCCGGAGCGAATCGCGAGGGCGAGGGTCGAACGCCCGGCGCCCGGCGAGCGCAGCCCGTACCTGATGGCCTCCGGGACGGCCGCCGAACTCTCCCCCGGAACGGTCCTGGGCACCCTGCCGTGGCTCGCCGTCGCCGTCGCCGACCGCCCGGCGGGATCACATTCCGCGCGGGTGCTGCACGCCGCGGCACTGGACGAGTCCACCGCCCGGCAAGCCGGAGCGGCCCTGCTCGACGCCCGCGAGGAAGTCCACTGGGACACCCGGCGAGGTGAAGTCGTCTCCCGGCGGGTCGAATCCCTCGGCGCCATCGAACTCGCCGAGAAGCCGCTGGACCGCCCGGACCGGGCACTCGTCCGCGCCGCCGTCCTCGAAGGCCTCACCCGCGAGGGCGTCAGCACCCTCCTGACCTTTCCGTCCAACCTGCGCGAACGCCTGGCGTTCCTCCGCACGGCGATCGGCGACCCCTGGCCCGACGTCTCCGACGAGGCGCTGCTGGAGCACGCCGAGGAATGGCTGGAGCCGGAACTGTCTCGCGCCCGCCGCCGCGCCGACCTCGCGCGGATCGACACGACGGCGGCGCTGCAACGCCTGCTCCCGTGGGCGAGCGGACAGGCCGGGCGGCTGGACGAGCTGGCACCCGAACGCATCACCGTGCCCAGCGGCTCGAAGATACGAGTCGACTACAGCACCGAACGCCCAGTACTGGCCGTCAAGTTGCAGGAACTCTTCGGCTGGAAGGCCGCCCCGGCCCTGGCCGGCGGCCGCATCCCGCTCACCGTGCAGCTACTGTCCCCCGCCGGCCGCCCCGCCGCCATCACCGGCGACCTGGAGAGCTTCTGGCAGAACGGCTATCAAGCCGTGCGAGCGGATCTGAGAGGCCGCTACCCCCGCCACCCCTGGCCCGAAGACCCGACCACCGCCGAGCCCACCAAGCGCACCAACGCCCGCAAGTGACCCGGGAGTCGAACAACGTACGGCGATCAACGCACCACGGGGATCTCCCCCGAGCGCCAGTCGGCCAGCCGCCTGCGGATGTTCGACACCATCGGCAGCCCGTCCGTTTCGGCCGGGGTGAACCATGCCACCTCGTGGGACTCGTCGGATACCCGCAGCTCCCCGCCGAGCGGGCGTCCGAGGAGGCAGATGGAGAACTCCTGGCGGACCTCGCCGTCGTCGTAGGCGAAGACGTGGCGGGGGTCGGTGTAGGTGCCGACGATCCCGGTGATCTCGATGTCGATGCCGGTCTCCTCGCGCGTCTCGCGGATGCCGCACCCGGCGAGCGACTCACCGATGTCCATCCTGCCGCCCGGCAGGGCCCACATCCCGTTGTCGGTCCGGCGCTGGAGGAGGACGCGACCCGCATCGTCGACCACGACGACGGACGCGGCCGGGACAAGGGAGTTGGCCTCGGGAGCGTTGGGGTCGTCCTCGTAGTCACGCCTGGACATGACCCACCACCTCCGTCACCGGGATCGATACGTCTCGCCCCTTCGCCCACAAGTCCTCGACGTGGCCTGCAAAGCGATCGAACACGCCGTCGTCCTGGGCACGCCTGAAATGCATCATCGGGGCGTCATGGCCGATCCTACCCGGCAGCAACGGCGTGACGATCATGTCGTCGTCGAAGCGAAAGACGCTGAGTGAGACGTGTGCGGTCTCGAATCGCGCCTCGATCGACGTGTCCCGTAGCTTGGCCAACTCGGACAGGGTGACCTCGATTCGGGTCGAAAGGCTCAGCGGCACGCCCTCCTCCAGCTCACGCTGACGGGTGACCGGATGTCCGGGCTCACCAAGGATGAAGCGGACCTGGACGCCAGCCTCCGCTTTCTGTCGGAGCAAGCTGCCGAAGTTCGCGTGCTCCAGCCACAGGAAATAGTTGGTGTACCCCGCGAACGTCATCTCCCGGGTTGTCCCCCTTATCAGCTGACGCCACAGCGAAGCCGGTGCCGCCGACCGGTACGGATACATCTGCACCAACTCCCGGTCCGGCCCTGACTTCACCAGCTGCTGCACGGATGGCCAGAGCACGGTTTCCTCCTCGCCGAGGGCCCGGCTGGCCGCTGAACGGTGTCGGGCATGCGGCTCACGCGAGGGGTTCGCGAGCCACCGGTCAACGGTCTTGGGATCGACACCGCACACCCGCGCGAGCTTGGACGAGGTCATATTGGCACGGGCCATTGCGTCACGGAGGGGGCTGTTCACCGACCAACCTTCCACATGAGGGACGTTTCAAGGTCTACCAGCTGAACGTCCTAAATGTCCCCCGAACGCGGTATGACGTCCCGTCATATGGGTCGACCATTTCGAGCGTGACAGAAGCCACACCGCCTGCCCGCAGCAAGCACATTCCTTCCGCGCCACCCGACCATGACCAGTACAGCCGCGTGCAGAGCGTCTTCGATGCCCTCCGCCACTTCAGCTTGACCGTGCTGGGCTGCCTGTCAGAACACCGGCGGTCGACCCAGCTTCGCCATCAGCCACACCGTGCTCCACCGCATCGGCCGACGCGGAGGACAGGGCGTCCGTACGCCCTCGAAGAAGCCGGACCACCACGCCTTGAGACCGGACAGCGGCGGCCGGCGGAGCACCGTGTACAGAGCCCAGGAGGTGAGGTAGACCGGCACGAGAACCGCCGGAAGGTGACGCTTGGCCAGCCACACCCGGTTGCGGGCCGTCATCCGGAAGTACGCGGCGTGCCGGGCCGGATCGGTGCGGGGGTGCTGCAACACCATGTCGGCGCGGTAGTCGATGCGCCAGCCGGCGTCCAGGGCGCGCCAGGCGAAGTCCGTCTCCTCATGGGCGTAGAAGAACGCGTCGGGGAACATTCCTACTTGGTCGATCACGCTCATCCGAATTGCGTGTCCACCGCCCAGGAACGTGGTGACCGGGCCGGACTGCATCGGGTCGCTGGCGCCGAGACGGGGGACGTGCCGACGCTGCGTGAACCCGGTCTCGTCCGCGATGCGGAAGGACACGATTCCCAGCTCCGGGCTCTGTTCGAAGGCTTCCCGGACCAGCTGGAAGGTATCGGTGCGCGGCAGAAGGCCGTCGTCGTCCAGAACGACCAGGACGTCAGTTCCCCCCAGTTCGCGCAGCCGCTCGACACCGGCGTTGCGGCCCCCGGGGATGCCGAGGTTCTTCGTCAGCTCCACGGCGTCCACCCAGTCCGGCAGTTCGGGCAGACTCATGCCCTGCCCGAGCACCACCGTCCGCACACCCCTGCTGCCGCCGTCCTGGGCCCGCACAGAGTCCAGCAACGCCGCCAGCTCCGCAGGCCGGTTTCCCATCGTGAGCACCACCACGCCCAGCGTGACGCCCATCGCACTCGAACCCAACGTGAGAGCCCTCCAGGATCTCGTCGGCACCGCAACCTGGGCATGCGCCGCTGCGCGTGCCGACCGGGACGGGCCAACGCCTGGGCCACAGATCCGGGTACCCGGGTCACCATCCCACACCGCCCGTCCCTGCTTGGTCCCCGAAGGCTCTTGTTCACCCGTAGGAAGGTTGTCGGCACCGTCCACGGCGCCCGACGCATCGCCGGGGTCCCGCTCCTGATGCAGCTGCCCGCCCACTTCACTGCGGCGGCCTGTCATGACTGCCGACGCCGACCCGGCGGCCTCCTTCCCCTCCGGGGCGTCCCGACGCCGGGAGGCTGATCAAGGACTCGGCCGGAGACGGTTCCCAAGGCCAAGCCTCCGAAACCGCGGTCCGACCCTTCGCTTCAGCAGCAGTCGCCCACCGCTTCGCGCACGTCGCACTCCATTCGCATGCCCCCTCCATCCCTTTGAGGTGCTTCCGTCATGCTCACTGCCCGTCGTCCCCGCACGTTCGCCGCGCGCCTCGGCTCCCGCACCGAGTCCACGCCTCTCGCCCGCCACCTCCTCCGTGCCTACCTCGCTGCCCTCCCCGACGGCGAATGCTATTCAGACGTCGCGGAGTTGCTCCTCGGCGAACTGTTCGCCAACGCCGTCCAGCACTCCGAGGCGCCCGCCGACCGGCTCATCGAGGTCCGCTTCTCCGTCGTCCGCGACCTCCTCCGCCTCGAAGTCCACGACGCCGGCGCCGGCCGCCCCTCCGTCCACACCGCCGGTACCGACGAGGAGCGCGGACGCGGACTCTTCCTCGTCAACGAGCTGGCCGAGCGGTGGGGTTGCTGCCCCCGCTCCGGTGGCGTCGGCAAGTTCGTCTGGGCGTTGGTCGCCCCCGCCCCCTCGCCCGCCCGCTCCCCCTCCCTCTCCCTCGTCACCGCCTGAAAGCGCGCCCCCGATGCAGCCGCCCCTCATCACTCTCGCCCGGCACGCCCTCGCGCGCGGCTCCACACCCGCCGAGGCCTACGCGTTCCTCGCTCGCCGTTCGCGCAAGCCGCTCCCCGCCGCCCGCGCCGTGTGCCTGGCCCTCTCCATCCCCCTCGCCGAGGCCGACCGTCGCCTCGACGACTGCTACAGCGCCCTCCTCGCCCACCGCCGCCCCGGCTCCGAGGCCGACACCGGCGAACTCCTCGAAGCCCTCGGCGTCTTCGACGTCCCTGTCACCCTCACCGACACCGACCGCTCCCTCATCGACCTCTTCCTCACTGCGATCGACGCCATGGGCGGCATCCGCCCCGGCCACCGGCACGGCCTCGACCGCTGGTTCACCACCGGCAACCTGACCGCCGCCTACCTCTCCCTCGCCGCCGCCCACCCCATGCCCCGCACCGGCGACCCCACCGCCTACTGGACCACCCTCGTCGCCGCCGGCGAACTCCTCGCCGCCACCCCCGCGCCGGACGGCCGCATCAAGCTCGCCCTCGCCCACTGCCGCACCCAGGCCGCCCGAACCAGCACCCCGTAAGCGCCGGAAGTCGGCGAACCACTCCCGTCCCACCCAGGGCGGGCCGATGAACGACTCTGCGCAGCAGCAGAGTTGCCGGAAATCTCCGCATACCGATACAAGGAGGACGCATGACGCAGACCCCCAAGCCGTGGGGCATCGGCAGGATGGAGCCCTACGCGGCCACCGCCACGCTCCCGCTCCCGGCGTTCACGCCCGTCATCGACCCCGAGACCCAGATCGCCGTCATCGTGGACGAGAACGGCCGGACGGTCGAGCTGGGGAGCCACGGCACCAGCACCAGCGGTGTCACGCCCACCCAGACGACCCCCGGTGACGGGGCCGCGCCGGGCGGGGCCACGGACAGCGATGTCACCGAGTCCTACGACCAGGACCAGAGCTCCGGCTGATGGACGACCGAAGCAGGTCGGTGCTGGTACTGACCAATGTCTCCGACGTGACGGCGGACGCGGTGCTGCGGGTGCTCGCCGGGCGCCGCGTCCCGGTGGTCCGTCTCGATCCCGGCACCGACCTGCACGGGGGTGCCTCGCTGACCGCCGCGTACCGTGCGGACGGTCAGCGAGGCACCCTCCGCACGTCGAGCCGCGAACTGGACCTGACGGCCGTGCGCTCCGTCTGGGTCCGCAGGCCCTCGCCGTACCAGGGGCCGCCCGACCTCGACGGCCAGGACCGCCGGTTCGCCGCCGCACAGGCCTTCTGGGGAGCGGGTGGCATCCTGGCCTCGCTGCCGGGGGCGCACTACGTGAACCACCCCTGGGACAACCGGGCGGCGGAGTACAAGCCGGCTCAGCTCGCCACCGCCCAGCACTGCGGATTCCGGGTGCCCCCCACGCTGATCACCGACGACGAGCGCGAGGCGCGGGAGTTCGCCGCCGGGAACGCCGGCGGCACGGTCTACAAGCCCGTGTGGCACACCCCGCACGAGGTCGACGGGCAGCCCCGGACCGTCTGGGTCCGCGAAGTCCGCGGCCCGGAGCTCACCGAAGCGGTGACGGCGTGTCCGCACCTGTTCCAGGCCAAGGTCCCCAAGGCCTTCGACACCCGGGTGACCGCCGTCGGAGACCGGCTGTTCGGCGCCCGCATCGACAGCCCGGACCTCGACTGGCGGTACCGGCAGGACCGGATGCGGTGCAGCCCGATCGACGTCCCCGTACCGGTCGCCGAAGCCGTGGCCCGCTACCTCGCCGCCTTCCGGCTGACCTTCGGCGCCTTCGACTTCGCCGTCACCGACGGCGGCACCTGGCAGTTCCTGGAGTGCAACCCCAACGGGCAATGGGCATGGCAGCCGCCCGACATCACCGACCGGATCGCACACGCGATCGCCGACCGACTGGAAGGGAACCACGACACGTGACCACGTCCGCCACCCTGCGCGCCGCCCTGGTCCGGCAGCTCACCGAGAACGGCACGCTCACCGACCCCGCATGGACCGCGGCCGCCGGAGCCGTGCCGCGCGAACTGTTCGCCGGCTCCTACTTCGTCCCGATCGACGGCAGCTCCCCGACCGGCTACCGGGCCCTGCACCACGGTGACCCCGGATGGCTGGAGGGTGCCTACGCCGACCGAACCCTCATCACCCAACTCGACGGCCGCACCCACCCGGAGGACACCGGGGACCAGCCGGTGACCGGGGCGCCCTCGTCGTCCTCCACCCTGCCCTCACTCGTGCTGGACATGTGGCAGCAGCTCGGCGCGGACACCGGTCACCGGGTCCTCGAAGTCGGCACCGGCACCGGCTACTCGACCGCCCTCGGCGCACACCGCCTCGGCGACGGGAACCTCACCAGCATCGAGTACGACCCCCGCGTCGCCGAACGCGCCGCCGCCGCACTCCGGGCCGCCGGCTGCGCCCCACGGCTCCTCACCGGCGACGGCCTCGGCGGGGACCCGGACGGCGGCCCGTTCGACCGGTTGATCGCGACGTGCTCGGTCCGGTACCTGCCGATGGCCTGGCTCCGCCAGGTGAGGCCGGGCGGCCGGATCCTGGTCACCCTGTCCGGGTGGGGCTACGCCAACGCCCTGGCGCTGCTCGACGTCACCGGCCCCGGCGAGGCCACCGGCAGGTTCCTGCCGGGCTACACCAGCTTCATGATCGCCCGGCCGCACGACCGGCCGCCCCGCCCGGCCCTGGCCCTGCTCCCCGGGGAGGAGCGTCCGAGCCGGATCGACCCCGCGACGCTCGACACGTGGACCGGGAGCTGGGTCGCGCAGCTCGCCGCGCCCTCGGCCGAACGGATGGGAAGCGGGGGGCAGCAGGTCCTCTCGGACGTGGCCACCGGCTCCCAGGCCCGGACGGTGCCCGACGGCGACGACGGGTGGACCGTGGTCCAACGCGGGCCGCTCCGACTGTGGGACCAGGTCGAAACCGCCGTCGAGGCATGGCAGCGCGCGGGCGAGCCCCACCAGGACGCCTTCGGCATCACGGTCTCCCCGGCGGGGCAACGGGTCTGGCTCGGCAGCGAGAACGGCCCCGGCTGGAACCTGCCGATCTGACCGGGTGTGCGAAACCACCCCCGGCACCCGCGCCGGTGCACAGGAAGTCGGCAACACCGACTTCCTGTGCACTTCGGACCGTGCCCTCCGACGTCCCCGCGGCGCGGGCAGCGGGTACCGGCCGGCGCGTCACGGCAGTACGGGCCGGGCGGATGTCACCGCGGGTCCGTCGCTCAGGAGGAGGCCCACCAGGTCGAGGGCGCCGCGACCGCGTAACCCAGCGACTCGTACAGCGGCCTGCCCAGCTTCGAGGCGGTGAGCGTGACCGGCAGCTCCGCCAGGTGGGCGAGGGCTCCGAGCATCACGGCCCGGCCCACGCCCCGCGAGCGGAACGCCGACGAGGTGCCGATCCAGTAGTGGCTGCCGACGCCGTCGGCCAGGACGCTGACGCCGGCTCCCGCGGTCTCGCCGTCGATCGAGGCGATGAAGACGTCGACGCCCGGCTGTTCGATCAGCGCCGGGGGGAAGAGCTCGCCGGGGCGGTGAGGCTGGAAGCCGTCCAGCTCGAAGCCCTCGATCACGACCTGCTCGGCCGTCCACAGGTCCTCGAGCCGCCGCACCCTGATCACGTCCAGGGCCGGTTCGGCGACGGGCCCGGGCAGGCGCAGCATGATCGGCATCTGCCAGTTGCGCAGGCCCAGGTGGTTCAGGTCGGCCGAGCTGAACGGGTCCTCGACGTAGGCCGTCCCTGCGGCCCCGCGGACCAGCTCGCTCACCTCGGCCAGTTCGCCCGGGTCGAGCTCGGGTTCCTGGATCAGGACCCGCAGGCCGGCGCGCTCGTCGCCGTCGACCGCGACGAACCCGCGGCGCCGGATCACCTCGTGTCCCCGGGACCGGCCGGTCGCAGTCCAGAAGGCGGCGGAGTTCCGGGCCTGGCGCAGCGGCGCCTCGGCCAGGGACATGGGCTGGTCGGTCGAAGGGGTTCCGGTTGTCATTGCGCCTACGGTAGTACGAAATTGATCGAACGTAAGGAACGGTTTCCCGTGGGCGGACCGGGCGACCCCGCGACCCTGTGCGACGGCGGGCCCGGACGCTCCACGCGTCCGGGCCCGCCGGGTACCGCTCGCCGCCGTCAGTGGGCGGCGGCCTCCCAGTTCGCGCCGACGCCGACCGAGACGTCCAGCGGGGCGCGCAGCGGGTACGCACCCGCCATCTGCTCCCGGACGACGGCCTCCACCCGCTCGCGCTCGCCGGGGGCCAGCTCCAGGACGATTTCGTCGTGCACCTGGAGCAGCATCCGGGAGGTGAGGCCGGCCGCGCGCAGCGCCTCGTCCACCCGGAGCATGGCGATCTTGACGATGTCGGCGGCCGAGCCCTGGATCGGGGCGTTGAGGGCCATCCGCTCCGCCATCTCGCGGCGCTGGCGGTTGTCGCTGTTGAGGTCCGGCAGGTAGCGGCGGCGGCCGAGCAGCGTCTCGGTGTACCCCGTCGCGCGGGCCTCGTCGACGACGCGGCGCAGGTAGTCGCGCACGCCGCCGAAGCGCTCGAAGTAGGTGTCCATCAGGCCCTGCGCCTCGGCGGGCTTGATGTTGAGCTGCTGCGAGAGCCCGTACGCGGACAGCCCGTACGCCAGGCCGTAGGACATCGCCTTGATCTTGCGGCGCATCTCGGCGTCGACCGCGGCGCCCGGGACCTCGAAGACCTGGGAGGCGACGGTGGTGTGCAGGTCCTCGCCGGAGGCGAAGGCCTCGATCAGTGCCTCGTCCTCGGACAGGTGCGCCATGATCCGCAGCTCGATCTGCGAGTAGTCGGCGGTGAGCAGCGACTCGTAGCCCTCGCCGACGACGAAGGCGCGGCGGATGGCGCGGCCCTCCTCGGTGCGGACCGGGATGTTCTGCAGGTTCGGGTCCTGCGAGGAGAGCCGGCCGGTGGCGGCGACCATCTGGTTGAAGGTGGTGTGGATCCGGCCCTTGGGCGAGACGGTCTTGAGCAGGCCCTCGACGGTGGTGCGCAGCTTGGCCTGGTCGCGGTGGCGCAGCAGGATGACCGGCAGCTCGTTGTCGGTCTGGGTGGCGAGCCAGGTCAGCGCGTCGGCGTCGGTGGTGTAGCCGGTCTTGATCTTCTTGGTCTTGGGGAGCGCGAGCTCGCCGAAGAGGATCTCCTGGAGCTGCTTGGGCGAGCCGAGGTTGAACTCGTGCCCGGCGGCGGCGTGGGCCTCCTCGACGCAGCGCTGGATCTCGGCGGCGAACTGCGCCTCCAGCGTGGTGAGCCACGCGCGGTCGGCGGCGATGCCGTAGCGCTCCATGCGAGCGAGCAGGGCGGCGATGGGCAGTTCCATGTCGTGCATCAGCCCGGCGGCGCCGACCTCGGCGAGGCGGGTGTCGAAGAGCGCGGCCAGGTCGAGCACGGCGCGGGCCTGGAGCATCAGCGACTGCGCGGCGGCGGTCTCGTCCTCCTCCGGTGCGTCGAAGGCGAGTTGGCCGCTCTCGGCGGCGGGGGCCGGGGTGAGCGAGCGGGCCAGGTACTCCTCGGCGAGCACCTCCAGGGTGAAGGTGCGGCGGCCGGGCTTCTCCAGGTAGGCGGCGAGCGCGGTGTCGGCGACGACGCCCTCGACCGTCCAGCCGCGCTCGGCGAAGGCGCGCATGACCTGCTTGGCGATGTGCAGGGCCTTGGGGGCGGCCGGGTCGGCGAGCCAGCCGGCGAAGGCCCGCTCGTCCTCCTCCGCGAGCAGCGCCGGGTCGAACCAGGCGGCCGTCTCCCCGGCGGCGAGGGCGACTTCGGTGACCTCGCCGGCGCCGAGCGCCCACTGGTAGACGGCGGCGAGGGCGACCGTGGTCTTGCCGTCGGAGGCGTGCTCGCGCAGCCAGGCGGCCAGGGTGCCCGGGTCGGTGAGCAGTTCGCCGTCCACCTCGATGCCGGGGGCGAGCTCGGCGGCCTCCTCCTCGCCGACGGCCGGGTCGATGCCGTAGACGCGGTCGCGGAAGTTGGCGTTGCGGAACTCCAGCGACTCCATCAGGGTGCCGACGGCCGCCCTGTCGAACGGCGAGCGGGCCAGGTCGGCCACGCCGAGCGGGAGTTCGACGTCGCGGACCAGCTCGGTGAGGACGCGGTTGCGCTTGACCGAGTCGAGGTTGTCGCGCAGCTTCTCGCCGATCTTGCCCTTCACCTCCTCGGCGCGGGAGACCAGTTCGTCGAAGGAGCCGAACTGGTTGACCCACTTGGCGGCGGTCTTCTCACCGACGCCGGGGATGCCGGGCAGGTTGTCGGACGGGTCACCGCGCAGCGCGGCGAGGTCCGGGTACTGGCGCGGGGTGACGCCGTACTTCTCGGTGACCTTCTCCGGGGTGAAGCGGGTGAGCTCGGAGACGCCCTTGGTCGGGTAGAGGACGGTGACGTGGTCGGTGACCAGCTGGAGCGAGTCGCGGTCGCCGGTGACGATGTCGACGTCGTACCCGGCCGCCTCGGCGGCGGTGGCCAGGGTGGCGATGATGTCGTCGGCCTCGAAGCCCTCGGCGGTCAGCCGGGGGATGCTCATGGCGTCGAGGAGTTCGCCGATCAGACCGACCTGGCTCTTGAACTCGTCCGGCGTCTTGGCCCGGTTGGCCTTGTAGTCGGGGAACTCGACGGAGCGGAAGGTCTGCCGGGAGAGGTCGAAGGCGACGGCAAGGTGGGTGGGCTGCTCGTCCCGGACGGTGTTGGCGAGCATCGACGCGAAACCGTAGACCGCGTTGGTGGGCTGCCCGGTGGAGGTGTTGAAGTTCTCCACGGGCAGGGCGTAGAAGGCCCGGTAGGCCATCGAGTGCCCGTCGAGCAGCATCAGCCGGGGCCGCGGGCCGGCCCCGCCGCCACCCGTAGCGCCCTTGTCCGTACTCTGCGTAGCCACGTCAACGTCCGTTCCTGCCGATTCCACTACCGGCCACCGATCCTATGGCCCGGCACCGACAAAAGGGGCACGGCATCGACGGGGGCAGGGCACCGCACCGGCGGGGTCGGAGTGCCGCCCCGGCGGAGCCGGCGGGGGCGCATCGCCGGGGCCGTGAGGGCGCACCGGCGGGGTCGGCGGGGGCGCATCGCCGGGGCCGCCACGCCAGCCCCCGGCCGCGCGCTCCACCGCCGAGTAGGACGGTCGTACGATCACGGGCAGCAGGACCCGTGACCCCCGAGCGGCAGGAGTTCCCCCATGACCGATGCGGCCCCCGAGACCGCACCCGTCCTGAACGTCCCGCAGGACGTACTGGACCACTTCGCCAAGCTGGGCGTCAGCCCGGAGACCTTCTCCGGCGGCCACCTGGGCGAGAAGCTCGGCATCCGGATCGTCGAGGCGTCCGGCGACCGCGTGGTCGGCACCATGCCCGTGGAGGGCAACCAGCAGCCGTACGGGCTGCTGCACGGCGGCGCGTCGGCGGCGCTGGCCGAGACGCTGGGCTCGATCGGGGCGATGCTGCACGCCGGCCCCGGCCGGTACGCGGTCGGCGTCGACCTCAACGCCACCCACCACCGCTCGGCGACCTCCGGCCTGGTCACCGGGGTCGCGACGGCCGTGTTCAAGGGCCGCACCGCCGCCACCTACGAGATCGCGATCACCGACGACACCGGCAAGCGGATCACCAGCTGCCGGCTGACCTGCATGCTGCGCGACCTCTAACGGGCCGACAACTGCCGCGAGTTCAGCGGACGCGGCATCAAATTCCTTTTCCGCCCCCTTGTTTGACCATCGACCGCCCTGGGCAGGCGTTGGTCAAACGAGGGGGCGTTCGCATGCCCGGACACACCGAGGCGACCCCCGCTCCCGTAACGCTGCGTAACAGGCAGGAAATCCGAGCACAGGTCCGGCTCCGGGGGCCCCAGGCGCCCCGAGGCCACTTCACCGCGCCCTTCTCGTCCGCAATACGGACGCGCAAGGTCGAAACCCGGGAATCGGACATGACTGTCCGGTTATCGACGATGCCAGCCGCAACCCGCATTTCTGGCCCTTACATCGCCCTACCAGCGCGTAAACGCCCGAAAGCGCCGGATCGATCGAGCCGAAACGACCACATGCTGAGACAACTGCTCCGTGTGCTCATAACAAGAGAATCACAGCATGCTCGCAGCACTGCCCGAGCCGCCCAACGGCATCTAGAGTCACGGCCAGTCACCGCGCCACCGATTGGGCCCGGCCCTCTGCGCACTCCGGCTCCCGCCATTCCGGCGCGGGCGCCTCCTGAACCGAAGGGGACCCTCGTGCGTCACCGTTCTGCAGTTGTCGTGAGCATTGCCGTGATCGGCGCCCTCAGCCTCAGCGCCTGTGGCTCCCGCGGTGCCAAGTCCGACGGCGCCGGAGGCAAGGACAACAACGCCTCCACCACCGTCGTCATCGGCGTCGACGCCCCGCTCACCGGCGACCTCTCCGCCCTCGGCCTCGGCATCCGCAACTCCGTGGACCTCGCCGTCAAGAAGGCCAACGAAACCAACGAGGTCCCGGGCGTCAAGTTCGAGATCAAGGCCCTGGACGACACCGGCAAGCCGGCCCCCGGCCAGCAGAACGCCACCCAGCTGGTCGGCGACCCCAAGGTGCTCGGCGTCGTCGGCCCCCTCAACTCCAGCGTCGCCCAGTCGATGCAGCAGATCTTCGACGACGCGAACCTGGTCGAGGTCTCCCCCGCCAACACCGGCGTCGCCCTCAGCCAGGGCGAGAAGTGGGCCAGCGGCGAGAAGAAGCGCCCCTTCAAGTCCTACTTCCGCACCGCCACCACCGACGCCGTCCAGGGCCCGTTCGCCGCCCAGTTCCTCTACAACGACGCCAAGAAGACCAAGGTCTTCCTCATCGACGACCAGAAGACCTACGGCGCCGGCCTCGCCGCCACCTTCAAGGGCGAGTTCACCAAGCTCGGCGGCACCCTCGCCGGCGAGGAGCACGTCAACCCCGACGACCGCGACTTCGCCGCCATCGTCACCAAGGTCAAGAGCTCCGGCGCCGACGCCGTCTACTACGGCGGCGAGTACCCCGCCGCCGGCCCGCTCTCCCTCCAGCTCAAGGACGCCGGCGTCAACATCCCCCTGATGGGCGGCGACGGCATCCAGAGCGGCGACTTCATCAAGCTCAACCCCAAGGGCCAGGGCGACTTCGCCACCGCCGTCGGCCTGCCCGTCGAATCCCTCGACACCGCCAAGAAGTTCATCGCGGACTACAAGGCCGCCGCCTACAAGGACGCCTACGAGACCTACGGCGGCTACTCCTACGACAGCGCCTGGGCCATCATCCAGGGCGTCAAGCAGGCCGCGAAGGACAGCAACGGCAAGGCCCCGACCCGCCAGGCCGTCCGCGACGCCGTCCAGAAGGTCTCCTTCGACGGCGTGACCGGCAAGGTCTCCTTCGACGAGTTCGGCGACACCACCAACAAGCAGCTCACCGTCTACACCGTCAAGGACGGCAAGTGGGCCGTGGAGAAGTCCGGCACCTTCAACGGCTGACACTCCCCCGGGAGCCGGCCGAGGGCTGACGCTCCCCCGGGAGCCGGCCGACGGCTGACGCTCCCCCGGGAGCCGGCCAGACAGCACAGCACGCGCGCGGGGGCGCCACGAGTGCCCCCGCGCGCCCCCACATCCACCACCCACGCGGACACCCCAGAACGCACTACGGAGGCCCAGCGGTGCACGACCTACCGCAGCAGCTGGCCAACGGCCTGATCCTCGGAGCCCTCTACGGACTCGTCGCGATCGGCTACACGATGGTCTACGGCATCGTCCAGCTCATCAACTTCGCCCACGGCGAGATCGTCATGGTCGGCGGCTTCGGCGCCCTGACCGCCTACCTCGCCCTCCCCGGCGGCACCACCCTCTGGCTGGCCCTACCGCTGATGCTGATCGCCGGCATCCTGGTCTCCACCCTCACCGCCGTCGCAGCCGAGCGCTTCGCCTACCGCCCCCTGCGCAACGCGCCCCGGCTCGCCCCCCTGATCACCGCGATCGGGCTCTCCATCTTCCTCCAGCAACTCGTCTTCTCCTTCTACCCCGACGCCAAGAAGGCCCGGGTCTTCCCCAAGATCCCCGGCGACCCCTTCAGCCTCGGCTCCGTCACCATCCAGCGCAGCGACCTCTTCCTGATCATCGCCGCCCCGCTGTGCATGCTCGCCCTCGGCTGGTTCGTCACCCGCACCCGCTCCGGCCGCGCCATGCAGGCCACCAGCCAGGACCCCGACACCGCCAAGCTGATGGGCATCGACACCGACCGCATCATCGTCATGGCCTTCGCCATCGGCGCCGCGTTCGCCGCCGTCGCCGCCATCGCCTACGGCCTGCGCAGCGGCCAGATCGACTTCCGGATGGGCTTCATCCTCGGCCTCAAGGCCTTCACCGCCGCCGTCCTCGGCGGCATCGGCAACATCTACGGAGCCATGCTCGGCGGCCTCGCCCTCGGCCTCGCCGAAGCCCTCGCCACCGGCTACATCCAGCACCTGCCCGGCATGCACCTCTTCGGAGGCGGCGCCTGGAAGGACGTCTGGGCCTTCGTACTCCTCATCCTCGTGCTCCTCGTCCGGCCCCAAGGCCTGCTCGGCGAGCGCGTCGCGGACAGGGCGTGACCACCATGACCACCACGACCACCGAGACCACCCCGGTCATCCCCCTGCCGGCCCGCGCCGCCGCGGCCCTCACCGGCCTCGGCGCCCTCGCCACCGCCGCCTCCGCCGCCATGTCCTGGACCTGGACCTCCGACTTCCCCGGCGACCTCACCTACTACGGCTCCCCGGCCGGCCTCCAGTGGCTCGCCCTCGCCGCGGGCGCCCTCACCCTCGTCCTGCTGCTCGCCGCCCAAGGCGTCCCCGGCCTGCGCTGGGCCGCCCCCGCCGGCAGCAACAACGCCGTCCTCTACGCCGCCACCGGCGCCCTCGCCGTCGGCGTCTACTCCGTCGCCTCCATCGCCGTCGAACTCGACGGCCTCGTCAACCTCGAACCCGGCGGCTGGGTCCTCGCCGCCGGCGGCCTGCTCAGCGTCCTCGGCGCCCTCGGCCTCCCCCTCGACCGCCGCACCGCCGTCCCCCTGCGGATCGTCGACAAGCGCCTCTTCCTGCTCGTCCCGGCCGCCCCCCTGGTCTGGTTCGCCACCCACGCCATCCCCACCGACAAGCCCGTCGCCCCCGTCATGACCGCCCTCGCCGGCGGCGTGGCCATCGCCACCGGCGCCGTCCTCCTCCTCCAACTCGGCCACCTCGCCAACACCTGGCTGCGCCTCGGCCGGATCGAGCGCCCGCTGCCCGCGCCGCGGCAACTCCCCTCCTGGCTCGAGGTCCTGCTCATCATCGTCGCCTTCGGGCTCGGCCTCTTCGCGATCACCTTCGGCATCGACACCGAGTACGGCGAACTCTTCATCTGCTACCTGCTGTTCGCCGGCCCGACCGTCGCCGCCCTCACCAAGTCCGGCCTGATCGCCCGACTGCGCGCGCTGACCGTCAAGCACCGCCCGGTCACCACCGGCGCCGCCTTCGCCGCTGCCGCCAGCTTCCCCTTCACCCAGAGCAGCGACCAGTACACCTCGGTCGCCACCAACATCCTGATCTTCGCCACCGTCGCCCTCGGCCTCAACATCGTCGTCGGCCTGGCCGGCCTGCTCGACCTCGGGTACGTCGCCTTCCTCGGCGTCGGCGCCTACGCCGCCGCCCTGGTCTCCGGCTCCCCCGCCTCGCCCATCCACGTCCAGTTCCCGTTCTGGGCCGCGATGCTCACCGGCGCCGTCGTCTCCATGGTCTTCGGCGTCCTGATCGGCGCCCCCACCCTGCGGCTGCGCGGCGACTACCTCGCCATCGTCACCCTCGGCTTCGGCGAGATCTTCCGCATCACCATGCTCAACCTCAACGGCACCACCGGCCCCAAGATCACCAACGGCTCCAACGGCATCCCGCGGATCCCCGACCTGGAGATCCTCGGCTTCGACCTCGGCAAGACCCACACCGTCGCCGGCATCGAACTCGGCCGCTTCTCCAACTACTACCTGCTGATGCTCCTCGTCACCGCCCTGGTCGTGCTCGTCTTCGCCCGGGTCGGCAACTCCCGCATCGGCCGCGCCTGGGTCGCCATCCGCGAGGACGAGACCGCCGCCGAAGCCATGGGCATCAACGGCTTCCGCCTCAAGCTCCTCGCCTTCGCCCTCGGCGCCTGCCTCGCCGGCCTCGCCGGCACCGTCCAGGCCCACGTCAGCTACACCGTCACCCCCGACCAGTACACCTTCGCCGAGGCCCTCCCGCCCAACTCCGCCTTCCTGCTCGCCGCCGTCATCCTCGGCGGCATGGGCACCATCAGCGGACCGCTGGCCGGCGCCACCCTCCTCTTCCTCATCCCGAAGAAGCTGGAGTTCCTCGCCGACTACCAGCTCCTCGCCTTCGGCGCCGCCCTCATCATCCTCATGCGCGTCCGCCCCGAGGGCCTCATCCCCAACCGCCGCCGGCAGCTGGAGTTCCACGAGGCCACCATCCCGGCCCAACCCACCGGCGAGCCGACCGCACTCACCAAGGCAGGGGCGTGAACGACCCGATGACCACCACCGCCGCACCCCTGCTCGAAGTCACCGGCGTCACCATGCGCTTCGGCGGCCTCACCGCCGTCAACGACGTCTCCCTCACCGTCGGCGAGGGCGAGATCATCGGCCTCATCGGCCCCAACGGCGCCGGCAAGACCACCTTCTTCAACTGCCTCACCGGCCTGTACGTCCCCACCGAGGGCGCCGTCCGCTACCGCGACGTCCTGCTGCCCCCCAAGCCCCACCTGGTCACCCAGGCCGGCATCGCCCGCACCTTCCAGAACATCCGGCTCTTCGCCAACATGACCGTCCTGGAGAACGTCCTCGTCGGCCGCCACACCCGCACCAAGGAAGGCATCTTCTCCGCCATCCTCCGCGGCCCCGGCTACCACCGCGCCGAAGCCGAGAGCCGCGAGAAGGCCATGGAACTCCTCGCGTTCACCGGCCTCGCCGACAAGGCCGACCACCTCGCCCGCAACCTCCCCTACGGCGAGCAGCGCAAGCTCGAAATCGCCCGCGCCCTCGCCTCCGACCCCGGCCTCCTCCTCCTCGACGAGCCCACCGCCGGCATGAACCCCCAGGAGACCCGCGCCGCCGAGGAACTCGTCTTCGCCATCCGCGACCGGGGCATCTCCATCCTCGTCATCGAGCACGACATGCGCTTCATCTTCAACCTCTGCGACCGCACCGCGGTGCTCGTCCAGGGCCAGAAGATCGTCGAGGGCGACCGCGAGACCGTCCAGAACGACGAGCGCGTCATCACCGCCTACCTCGGCGCACCGCTCGAAGACACCGTCCCGGCAGACACCGTCCCGGCAGACACCGCCCCGGCAGACAGCGCCCCGGCAGACACCGCCCCGGCAGGCCCGGAGATCGTTACGGAGACCGACCAGTGACCGCACTCCTCGAGGTCGAGGACCTCCGCGTCGCCTACGGCAAGATCGAAGCCGTCAAGGGCATCAGCTTCACCGTCGAACAGGGCGAGGTCACCACCCTCATCGGCACCAACGGCGCCGGCAAGACCACCACCCTGCGCACCCTCTCCGGCCTCCTCAAGCCCACCGCCGGACGCATCACCTTCGACGGCCAGGACCTCTCCACCGTCCCCGCCCACAAGATCGTGTCCCTCGGCCTCGCCCACTCCCCCGAAGGCCGGCACATCTTCCCCCGCATGACCATCGAGGAGAACCTCCTCCTCGGCGCCTTCCTGCGCTCCGACACCGCCGGCATCACCGCCGACGTCGAACGCGCCTACGGCCTCTTCCCCATCCTCGGCGAACGCCGCAAGCAGGCCGCGGGAACGCTGTCGGGCGGCGAGCAGCAGATGCTCGCCATGGGCCGGGCCCTGATGTCCCAGCCCAAGCTGCTCATGCTGGACGAGCCCTCGATGGGCCTCTCCCCGCTGATGATGCAGAAGATCATGGCGACCATCGTCGAGCTCAAGTCGTCCGGCACGACCATCCTCCTGGTCGAGCAGAACGCCCAGGCGGCCCTGTCCCTCTCCGACCAGGGCTACGTCATGGAGACCGGCCGCATCGTCCTCTCCGGGACGGGCGCCGACCTCCTCCACGACGAGTCCGTCCGCAAGGCCTACCTCGGCGAGGACTGAGCCCACACATGACGAAGGGCCCGGCAGATCCGCTCTGCCGGGCCCTTCCCGTCCTCGCTACTCCCCCTTGGCCTCTTCGGCCTTCTTGCGGTCCTGGGCCTCGCCCTCCTCGATGACCGCCTCGGCCACCGCCGCCATCGTCATCCGCCGGTCCATCGACGTCTTCTGGATCCACCGGAACGCGGCGGGCTCGTTCAGCCCGAACTTCGTCTGCAGCACACCCTTCGCCCGGTCCACCAGCTTCCGGGTCTCCAACCGCTGGGTGAGATCCCCGATCTCCCTCTCCAGCGCCCGCATCTCGGTGTACCGCGACACGGCCATCTCGATCGCCGGCACCAGGTCCGACTTCGAGAACGGCTTGACGATGTACGCCATCGCCCCGGCGTCCCGCGCCCGGTCCACCAGCTCCCGCTGCGAGAACGCCGTCAGCATCAACACCGGCGCCAGGTGCTTCTCGTGGATCTGCTCGGCAGCGGACAGCCCGTCCAGAACCGGCATCTTCACATCGAAGATCGCCAGATCCGGCTTCAGCTCCTCCACCAACTGCACCGCCGTCGCCCCGTCCCCCGCTTCGCCGACGACGGTGTACCCCTCCTCCTCCAGCATCTCCTTCAGATCGAGACGGATCAGCGCCTCGTCCTCGGCGATCACGATCCGGGTGATCTGGGGCGTATCGGTCTCAAGCGGCTGTGCCTGCTCGTCGGCGGTGCTCACGGGGCTCCTAGTTCCGGCGGGGTACTGCAGTAATCGAGGGTACCTAGCAGCGGCCGACCGCACGCAGCCGGTATGCTCTGTCGGGACTGACCCCGCCGGGTTGGTGGAACGGCATACACGGATGTCTCAAACACATCTGCCCGAAAGGGCTTGCGGGTTCGAATCCCGCACCCGGCACCCTCCCGCTCCGCGTTTCAGCTCGCCCTGTCCAATGGCTCCAGCTCGACCGTGAGCCGCATTCCGAGCGCTTCCGCGAGCCGTTCAAGGACCACGATCGTGGGCATCGTCCCCCCTGCCTCGAAACGGGCGATGGCGGGCTGCTTCATCCCGGTCACGGAAGCCAGTTGGGCCTGGGTCATACCGAGGGCCTCGCGGCGCAGGCGTACGGTCTCGCCGAGTTCGAACCGAATCCGCGCGGCCTCGTAGGCTGCGCCGGCACCGGGTCGGTTGAGGATCTCCTCCCGCATGGACCGCCAGGACGTGCGTTCGCTCATCTCGACCACTCCTCATCCTCGTCGGCGGTGTGCTGCTCAGCCACGCAACGGCGCATCGCCCGCCTCGCGCGGTCGACCTCGCCGGTCTCACGCATGCGCGTCTTACGGAACACGGTCAGCAGGATGATCCTCCTGCCGGACGCGATCCAGTAGGTGATGCGCATGTCCAGTTCGCCCAGATGAAAGCGCAGTTCTCGAAGCTTTCCGTGCAACTGCCGACTGTACGGCTCGCTGAGCAGCGAGCCACGGACGGCCAGCAGGTCCACGTAGAACGCGACCGTTCCCTGATCGTCCTGGCTCAGCCCGAGGATCCAATCCCGGACCTCCGGTTCGAGCTCCACCTCTCCCCAAGTCATAACACGGATGTTATGAGGGCGCCAGGCCACACTCCCGCCGATCCGACAGTCGACGGGCGGCATCCCACCAGATGGGGGATGCCGCCCTCGGAAGGCCGATCGATTCACGCTCAGGCGTCCAGCGTCCCCACGTGGTGGACGCGGACGAGGTTGGTGGAGCCGGCGAGGCCGGGGGGTGAGCCGGCCGTGATGACGACGATGTCGCCCTTCTGGCAGCGGCCGAGCGACAGCAGGGCCGCGTCGACCTGTTCGACCATCTGGTCGGTGGTCGGGGCGAAGGGGCCGAGGAAGGTCTCCACGCCCCAGGTGAGGGCGAGTTGGCTGCGCACGGCCGGTTCGTAGGTGAAGGCGAGCACCGGGATGGGTGAGCGGTAGCGGGTGAGGCGGCGCGCGGTGTCGCCGGACTGGGTGAAGGCGATCAGGTACTTGGCGTGCAGGAAGTCGCCGATCTCGGCGGCCGCGCGGGCGACGGCGCCGCCCTGGGTGCGCGGCTTGCTGCCGGCGGTGAGCGGGGGCAGTCCTGCGGCGAGGATGTCGTTCTCGGCGGCTTCGATGATCCGGCCCATGGTCTTGACCGTCTCGACGGGGTACTTGCCGACCGAGGTCTCGCCGGAGAGCATCACCGCGTCGGTGCCGTCCAGTACGGCGTTGGCGACGTCGGAGGCTTCCGCGCGGGTGGGCCGGGAGGCGTTGATCATCGAGTCGAGCATCTGGGTGGCGACGATGACCGGCTTGGCGTTGCGCCGGGCGAGCTTGATGGCGCGCTTCTGGACCAGCGGGACCTGTTCGAGGGGCATCTCCACGCCCAGGTCGCCGCGGGCCACCATGATGCCGTCGAAGGCGTCGACGACGGATTCGAGGTTCTCCACCGCCTGCGGCTTCTCGATCTTGGCGATGACCGGGACGTACCGGCCCTCCTCCGCCATGATCCGGTGGACGTCCTCGATGTCGCGTCCGCTCCGCACGAAGGAGAGCGCGATCAGGTCGGCCCCGGTGCGCAGCGCCCATCGCAGGTCGGCGACGTCCTTGTCGCTGAGTGCGGGGACGGAGACGGCGACGCCGGGGAGGTTGAGGCCCTTGTGGTCGGAGACCAGGCCGCCTTCGATGACGAGGCACCGCACGCGAGGCCCTTCGACGGCGACGACCTCCAGGGTGACGCGGCCGTCGTCGACGAGGATGCGTTCGCCGCGGCTGACGTCGCCCGCGAGCCCGGTGTAGGTGGTTCCGCAGATGTCCTTGTCCCCCACGACGCCCTTGTCGGTGGAGATGGTGAACTCGTCGCCGCGTTCGAGAAGTACCGGCCCGTGGGCGAAGGTGTCGAGGCGGATCTTCGGGCCTTGAAGGTCGGCGAGGACGCCGACGCTCCGGCCGGTCTCGTCGGCGGCCTTACGGACGCGTCGGTAGCGTTCCTCGTGCTCGGCGTGGGTGCCGTGGCTGAGGTTGAATCGGGCGATGTCCATCCCGGCGTCGACCAGGGATTTGATCTGGTCGTACGAGTCGGCGGCGGGCCCGAGGGTGCAGACGATTTTTGCTCGGCGCATAGTGCTGAGACTAGGCATTACCGGCGCGTAACCACGAGGCGGGTCCGGACTGCGGGATGACCTTTGCGGTAAGGCGAGTTGAACAATCTGACACACCCTCGGACCGGTGTGCGAGCGGCCTGCCCCGGCCCCTCTCCGGCCGTCCTGCGGCGGCCCGGTCGATGCGATTCCGTGAAGGGGTGTTCACCCCTGGTTCACCGTCACTTCCGTTGCCGCTCCCCGCCCGGCGGGACGCTCGTCACCCCCGGGTGACGATCCGAGGATTCCGGGTAACCACCCGGACGACGTAGAAGACGCGGCCGAAGTCGCGTACGAGGGGGAGGCGTTCGACATGAAACGCGGCGGCGCTCTGGGGGTGGTGGCGACCCTGGCCCTGCTGGGCTGGGTCGCCTATGCGCTGATCCCCGACGACCACAAGGGGGGGACCCAGGTGGTCACGGTCACCGGCCTGATCGGTTCGGAGAAACGCGGCTTCTTCGAAGACCAGGCGGTCAAGGACGAGTTGAAGAAGCAGGGCCTGGTGGTCAAGGCGGATTCGACCGGCTCGTGGACGATGAGCGAGCAGGCGAAGAGCACCAAGGGGTTGGACTTCGCCTTCCCGGCCAGTGCCGCCCCGGCCCGGGAGATCCAGCGCAACTGGCAGCTGACGGACTCGCCGCTGGTGCCCTTCTACTCCCCGCTGGTGGTCGTGGCGCCCGATTCGGCGGCGCAGGTCCTGAAGCAGAACCAGCTGGCCGACGTGGACACCAAGGGCGTCTGGACGTTCCGGATGGACAAGTACGTGGAAGCGCTGAAGGCCGGCCGGAAGTGGAAGGAGCTCCAGGGCGCCGACAAGCACCCGGAGCTGGCCGGCCCGCTGTTCGTGTCGACCACGGATCCGGACACCTCGTCCTCGGGCGCGATGTACGTGGCGCTGCTGTCGTACGTCGCGAACGGCAACCAGGTGGTGCAGGACGACGCCGGCGTGAACAACGTCCGGGACGTCCTGGCCACCTCGAACGGCGTCCAGGGCATGCAGAAGATCAGCAGTGACGAGCCGTTCCGCGACTTCTTCGCGGGCGTGGGCACGCTGGTCTTCGCGTACGAGTCGCAGGCCGCCGCACTGCCGCTGCAGGGCAAGGACACCGGCGACATGGTGGTGATGTACCCGGACACCACGATCCAGTCGGACCACACCCTGGTGGCCCGGACGGACAACGGCCGCAAGCTGGCCGACCTGTTGGAGAACGACGCGGTGCTGCGCGGCCTGGAGGCCCGGTACGGCCTGCGCCCGCAGGCCGACCAGGAGGCCTTCTGGAACCTGATGAAGGACAAGAAGCCGTCCTTCGCGCACGACCTGAGGAACTCCGGGTTCAAGCAGGCCACCCTGCCCTCGCTGGACAACCTCCAGAAGCTGATCGCCGCGGCGAAGGGTGGGAGCCCGAAGTGAACCTCCGTACGAAGCGCCGCGGCGGGCTCGCCGTCGCCCTGGCGGCCGTGCTGGCCGCAGTGACCGCCTGCACCTCCTCCGGCGGTGACAAGGCCGGCCCGCAGCCCAGCGACCCGCCCGCCGAGACCGCCCGGCCGGGGGTGCTGCGCGTCCTGGCCGGCAGTGAGCTGCAGGACCTGGCGCCGGTCCTGGAGGAGGCCCGGAAGGCCACCGGGGTGACCGTGCAGTTCTCCTGGACGGGCACCCTGGACGGCGCCGACGCGGTGGCCTCGGGCCGCGCGGACGGCAAGTACGACGCGGTGTGGTTCCCCTCGAACCAGTACCTGCGGCTGGATCCGGTCGGGAAGTCCAAGGTGCTGTCCGAGACGCCGGTGATGGTCTCGCCGGTGGCGATCGGGGTGCGTTCCTCGGTGCTCGGCGACCTGGGCTGGGGCGACGGCTCGAAGGTCACCTGGGCGCAGGTCGGCGACGCGGCGGCGGCCGGCAAGCTGACGTACGGGATGGCGGACCCGTCGCGTTCCAACTCCGGCTTCTCCACGCTGGTGGCGGTCGCCTCGGCGTTCTCCGGGGCGGACGGGGCGCTGGCCGAGGCGGACGTGCAGAAGGCGACGCCGCAGCTGAAGCAGTTCTTCACCGGCCAGAAGCTGACCTCCGGCTCCTCGGGCTGGCTGGCCCAGGCGTACACCCGGGCCGAGTCGGGCGTGGTGGGCGCGCTGGTGAACTACGAGTCGGTGCTGCTGTCGATGAACCGGACGCTGTCGCCGCAGCAGCAGCTGACGGTGGTGCGCCCGGTGGACGGCGTGGTGTCGGCGGACTACCCGCTGTCGCTGCTGTCCTCGGCCGCGCCGGACCAGCGCGACGCCTTCCAGCGGCTGACCTCGTACCTGCTCAAGGACGACGTGCAGAAGCGCATCTCCGAGACGACGCTGCGCCGCCCGGCGACGGCGGGTGTGGGCCCGGCCGCCGGGCTGCCGACGGACCGCCGCCGGGAGCTGCCGTTCCCGGGCACCAGGGCGGTCGCGGACGGCCTGCTCGCCTCGTACCAGAACGATCTGCGCCGCCCGTCCCGGACGGTGTACGTGCTGGACACCTCGGGCTCGATGGAGGGTTCGCGGATCGCCTCGCTGAAGACCGCGATGGGCCGGCTGACCGGGGCGGACGACACCCGCGGGGTGCGGCGCTTCCGCAACCGCGAGGAGGTCACGCTGATGTCCTTCGCCTCCTCGGTGAAGTGGTCCAAGACGCACGTGGTGCCGCCCACGGGCAGCCAGCCCGGTCCGCAGCAGGAGCTGGCGTCGATCAACAACGACGTGCAGTCGCTGGCGGCCTCGGGCGGGACGGCGGTGTACGGCTCGTTGGAGGAGGCGTACCGGGTGATCGAGCGTCAGCAGGCGGCGGCGAACGACGACCGGTTCACCTCGATCGTGCTGATGACGGACGGGGAGAGCAACGTCGGTGCGTCGGACGCCGACTTCAAGCGCTTCCACGACGCGCTGCCGGCCTGGGAGAAGTCGATCCCGGTGTTCCCGATCAAGTTCGGGGAGGCGGCGGTGTCCCAGCTGCAGGGGATCGCGGACGTGAGCGGCGGCAAGCTGTTCGACGGCTCGGGCTCGCTGGACGGGGCGTTCGAGGAGATCCGTGGCTACCAGTGACGGACCGGCCCGGCGGGTGGGGCAGTACCTGAACTCGGCCAAGAACTGGGCCGGCCTCGGGGGCGCCGCGGTCGGGACGACGCTGCACGAGTTCGGGCTCGGCGGGGGCCTGTGGCCGGGGGTGGTGGCCGCCCTGTACGGGGTCGGCGCCCTGGTGGCCCCCGGCCGCAGGCCCGGCCCGCCGGACCCGCCGGACCCGCCGATCCCCGGTGGGGGCTCGGACCCCGGCCGGGTGTCGGGGTCGGGGTCCGGGTCAGAGCCGGAGTCGGAGCCGGAGCGGGAGCCGGACGAGCCGCCGACCCCGCCGCCGGCGCCCCTCCCCGACCCCGAACTGGAGGCGCTGGCCGGCTACCTGGACACCGTGCCGCTGCCGCCCTCCGCCGGGGTGGACGACCTGGTGGCGGCGCTGCGGGCGGCCGGCCCGGGCCCGGTGGCGGAACGGATCGTCCGGCACCGGCTGCCGCTCGCGGTGGCCGGCTACCTGCGGGCGCGGACCTGGCAGCCGTGGGTGGGCCCGGACGCCCCGGACCCGGCGGCCGAACTGGGCCGCGAGGTGGTCCTGCTGACCAGCGACCTGGCGTGACCCGGTGCCCGGCCCCGGCCGGGCACCGGCCCCCGATCGGCCCCTGATCGGCCCCGGGTCGTCCCAGCTCAGGCGCCTGGCCGGGCCCGGATTCTCCCCTTACCACCGTCGCCCCCACCCATCCCGGTCACGAACGAGTCGCCAAGATCTCACCTCCTGGACAGGTCCGGGGGCTATCCAGCGGCCCGGCCCGCACGGCACACTTCTACGCGCGTCCTTCTACGCGCGTCGACGCATTGACGCGCCGACACCCGGGCGCGCACCCACTCACGCAGCCAAGTTGACGGTCCATCTGCCGTCGCCCCACTCGGGAGAGTCGTCCATGCCCCTGAACCGCCGTGACTTCGTCACCCGGTCCGCCGCCACCGCCGCCGGCGCCGCCCTCGTCGGCGGTGCCGCCGTGGCCGCCGCCCCCTCCGCCGCGGCCGCCGAGCCGGACACGGCGGCCGCCAAGGGCCAGCGCAAGCCGCGCAAGCAGGCCTTCACCGTCATGGGCACCACCGACCTGCACGGCCGGGTGCTCAACTGGGACTACTTCACCGATGCCGAGTACGTCGACAAGGCGCACAACGCGGTCGGCCTCGCCAAGATCTCCACCCTGGCCAACCAGGTGCGCGAGGAGAAGGGCTGGAACCGCTGCCTGCTGATCGACTCCGGTGACATCATCCAGGGCACCCAGCTGACCTACTACTACGCCCGGATCGAGCCGATCGCCACCGACGGCGACACCGTCCCAGACCACCCGATGGCCGTCGCCATGAACCTCATGGAGTACGACGCCGCCGCGCTCGGCAACCACGAGTTCAACTACGGCATCCCGACCGTCAAGGCCTTCGAGGACCAGCTGGAGTTCCCGCTGCTGGGCGCCAACGCGCTGCACGCGAAGAACGAGAAGCCCGCCTTCCCGCCGTACGTGATCAAGGAGCTGCACCTCGGCGAGGGCAAGCCGCTGAAGGTCGGCATCCTCGGCCTCACCAACCCGGGCATCGCGATCTGGGACAAGGCCAACGTCAGCGGCCAGATGGTCTTCCCGGGCATCGTGGAGACCGCCGCCAAGTACGTGCCGCGGATGAAGGCGGCGGGCGCGGACGTCATCGTCGTCTCGGCGCACTCCGGCATCGACGAGGCGACCACCTACGGCGACCAGCTGCCCTGGCCCGAGGACGCGTCCGGCGAGATGGCGGAGACCGTCCCGGGCATCGACGCGGTCCTGGTGGGGCACACCCACAAGGAGGTCCCGCAGCGCCTGATCGTCAACAAGAAGACCGGCAAGACGGTCGTGCTCTCCGAGCCGCTGTGCTGGGGCCAGCGCCTGAGCTGCTTCGACTTCGAGGTCGAGTTCGCCGACGGCGCCTGGAAGGTCACCTCGGTCTCCTCGCGGGTGCTGAACTCCAACACCGTGCCGGAGAACCCGGAGATCACCAACGCGCTCACCGAGCAGCACAAGAAGGTCGTCGCGTACGTCAACCAGAACATCGGCACCAGCAAGATCGAGCTGTCGATCGCCGAGTCCCGCTTCAAGGCCACCCCGATCATCGACCTGATCGGCAAGGTCCAGGCCGACGCCGTCAAGACCGCGCTGGCCGGCGGGCAGTACGCCAACCTCCCGGTGCTGGCCCAGGCCGCCCCGTTCAACCGCACCGCCGTGATCCCGTCGGGCCAGGTCAAGCTGCGCGACGCCGCCGGCCTCTACATCTACGAGAACACCCTGGAGGCCCGCATCCTGACGGGCGTCCAGCTCAAGGACTACCTGGAGTTCTCGGCGAAGTACTACAACCAGCTCGCCCCGGGCGCCCCGGTCGACAAGGACGCCCTGACCGGCGCCGAGACCACCCCGGACTACAACTACGACTCGGTCTACGGCCTGAGCTACGACATCGACATCGCCCAGCCGAAGGGCCGGCGGATCGTCAACCTGTCCTTCCAGGGCAAGCCGATCGACCCCGCCGCCCAGTTCGTCCTGGCCGTCAACAACTACCGTGCCAACGGCGGCGGCAACTTCCCGCACGTGGCCAACGCCAAGCTGGTCTGGTCGAACTCCGACGAGATCCGCAACACCATGATCGCTTGGGTGAAGGCCAAGGGCGTCATCGACCCCGCCGACTTCTTCACCGACTCCTGGCGCCTCGTCCGCGCCGGCCAGCCGGTCTTCTGACCAGCACCCCCTCCCCTCCGAGGCGCCGCCGGGCCCGTCCGCCCGGCGGCGCCTCGCCGCATCCGGCCGGTGGCATGATGCCCGCCATGACCGAGCCGGACCACCGAGTCCTCACGTACGCACGCACCCTGACCCCGCCACCGGGCTGGAAGGTCGAAGTCTCCGGCGGCATGATCGTCATCACGGCGAGTCCGTCCGTCGCCCATGCACACACCCTCTGGCTCGTCCGCCGCCAACTCGACGCGCACCGCCCTTCCGACGTGATGCCGAGCGAGAACACCGACCTCGTCTCGCCGGCCATCGGCATGTTGCGCAACCCCGACCTGACCTACGTCCCGCTCTCGGTCCTCGACTCCGGCGGCAACGAGGTGCCCGCCGAGCAGGCGGCGATCGCGGTGGAGATCGTCTCCCCGTCGAACCCCGAGAACGACCTGGTCGGCAAGGTCCGCGACTACCCGCTGATGGACATCCCGCTCTACCTGGTGATCGACCCGCGCAACGGCGACATCACGCTCTACGCCGAACCCTCCCCCACCGGCTACCACCGGCAGTGGAACGGCAAGTTCGGCGACCGGGTGCCGATCCCGGCCCCCTTCGACTTCGAGCTCGCCACCGACACCCTGCTCCGCTACCCGGCCTGACCCGCTCGTCCGGCGAGACGATCGGACATCCAGCGAAGACTGGAGGATATTCATCCGCTCGCCGGCCCTCCCTATCGTTGAAGACATCGCGAACGGCCCCACGGGGGGCCGGGGTTGTCGAGCGGACAGGGAGTGAGTGCGATGCGTGCGATCGTTCAGCGTGAGGTCGGCGGGCCGGAGGTCCTGGAGGTCGCCGAGGTGGAGCGTCCGCAACTGCTGAGCGGCGAGGTGCTGGTGCGGGTGAAGGCGGCCGGGGTGAACCCGGTGGACGTGGCGGTGCGGGCGGGCATGTTCCCGCTGCTGGGCGCGCCGCCGTTCACGGTGGGCTGGGACGTCTCCGGGGTGGTCGAGGAGGCCGCGCCCGGCGCCCGGTACCGGGTGGGCGACGAGGTGTACGGGATGCCGTTCTTCCCTCGCGCCGCGAACGCCTACGCCGAGTACGTGGCCGCGCCGTCCCGCCAGCTGGCCCGCAAGCCCGCCTCGATCGACCACGTGCAGGCCGCCGCGCTGCCGCTGGCCGCGCTGACCGCCTGGCAGGGCCTGGTGGACGCGGCGGACGTCGGCGAGGGGCAGCGGGTGCTGGTCCACCGGGCGGCGGGCGGCGTCGGCCACTTCGCCGTGCAGATCGCCAAGGCCCGCGGCGCGTACGTGATCGCGCTGGCGAGCGAGCCCAAGCACGCCTTCCTCAAGGAGATCGGCGCCGACGAGGTCGTCGACTACCGCACCACCGACTACACCCAGGCGGTGAAGGACGTCGACGTCGTCTTCGACTCCTCCTCCGAGAACACCCGCGCCCTGGACGTGCTGAAGCCCGGCGGCGTCCTGGTGAGCATCATGGAGCACCGGGACCGGGAGCTGGCCGCCGCAGTCGAAGCGGCCGGGCGCCGCTTCGCGGGTGTCTCCGTCGAGCCCGACCACGCCGCCCTGGAGGCGATCGCCGCCCTGGTGGACGAGGGCCGGATCCGTCCGCACGTCGCGCAGGCCTTCCCGCTGGCCGAGGCGGGCCGGGCGCACGAGCTGGTCGGCTCCGGTACCGTCCAGGGCAAGGTCGTCCTGACGGTCGGCTGAGGAGCACCGGGGACCACTGAGGACCACTGAGCACCGCCGAGGACCACCGAGGAACGCCGGTGAAAGCACCCAAGGGGGACGGGCGTTGGACATCCTGACCGAGGCACTGGGCTCGATGCGGACGGCCTACCCGTCCTCCGCCCGCACCGAGGGCCGCGCCCCGTGGGCCCTGCGCCTGCCCCCGGTGCTCGGCGCCGGCTTCCACGTGGTGCTGTACGGCACCTGCTGGCTGATCCCGCTGGGCGTCGGGGACGGCGCCGACCGGCAGGAGCCGACAGCGCTCAGCCCCGGCGACGTCGTCTTCCTGCGGGACGGCGGCGGCCACGTCCTGGCCGACCACCCGGACACCCCGCCGGTGGACGCCCGGGACTGCGTGAAGGACTCCGCCCCGCCGATCGGCACCCTCACCCTGGGCGGCGAGGGCGCCCGCACCAGCCTGCTGTGCGGCAACTACCACCTGGACCAGGGCCGCCCGCACCCGATGGTCCGCCAGCTGCCGGCCCTGATCCACCTGCCGACCCGGCACGGGCGCCACCCCGAACTTGCCGCCGCCGTCCAGCTGTTGGGCACCGAGCTGGAGAATCCGCGGATCGGTTCGACGGGCATCGTCCCGGCACTGATCGACTCGCTGCTGCTGTACATCCTGCGGGCCTGGTTCGAGGACCAGCCCGCCGCGACGGCCGCCGGCTGGGCGGCCGCGCTGCGGGACGCCGCCGTCGCCCCGGCCCTGACCGCGATCCACGAGGCACCGGCCACCCCGTGGACGGTGGAGTCGCTGGCGGACCGGGCGGGCCTGTCCCGGGCCGCCTTCGCCCGCCGCTTCACCACGATGGTGGGCGAGCCGCCGATGGCGTACCTGACCCGCTGGCGGATGACCACGGCGGCCCGGCTGCTGCGCGAGTCCGAGGCACCGCTGACCTCGGTCGCGGCGCAGACCGGCTACGGCTCGGAGTACGCCTTCGCGAAGGCGTTCAAGCGCGAGTTCGGCCTGGCCCCCGGCGGTTACCGCCGGGAGGCCCGTGCCGCGTAGGCGCCCGCGATCAGAGCCGGACGCTCAGGACCGCACGATCAGAACCGCACGATCAGAGCCGTACGGTCTCAGCCGCACGGTCCGAGCCGCCCGACCGGCGGACGGTCAGAACGGGAACACCGCCCGCCCGTGCTGCACCGAGATCCACTTCATCGTGGTGAACGCGTCGACCGTCGCCTCCCCGTTGAGCCGCCCGACGCCGGAGTTCTTCTCCCCGCCGAACGGCACGCCCGGCTCGTCCGCGATGGTCCCGCCGTTGACGTGGATCATGCCGGTCTCGACCCGGTGGGCGAGCCGCACCCCGCGCTCGACGTCGGCGGTGTGCACCGCGCCGCTGAGCCCGAACGGCGTGTTGTTGGCGATCCGCACGGCCTCGTCCTCGCCGTCGAAGGGCACCAGCAGCACGACCGGGCCGAACAGTTCGCGCTGCAGGATCGGCGCGTCCTCGGCGAGGCCGGTGAGCACGGTCGGCGCCATCAGGCTGCCGGTGGTGGTGCCGCGCAGCAGCGCGGTGGCGCCCGCGGCGACCGCCTGGTCGATCTGGGCGGAGAGGGCGTCGGCCTGGACGGGGTTGATCAGCGGGCCGATGTGGGTGGCCGGGTCCTTGGGGTCGCCGACGGTGAGCGAGGCGACCTTGGCGACGAACTTCTCGGTGAACTCGGCCTCGACGGCGCGGTCCACCAGCACGCGGTTGGCGGACATGCAGACCTGGCCCTGGTGGACGAAGCGGCTGAACACCGCCGCGTCCACGGCGTAGTCGACGTCGGCGTCGTCCAGCACGATCAGCGCGCTGTTGCCGCCGAGCTCCAGGACGCACCGCTTGAAGTTCGCGGCGGCGACGGTTCCGACGTGCCGGCCGACCTTGTCGGAGCCGGTGAAGGAGATCACCTTGGGCACCGGGTGCTCGATGAAGCCGTCGCCGATCTCCGCGATGTCGGTGATCACGACGTTCAGCAGGCCGGGCGGCAGGCCCGCGTCCTCGAAGAGCTTCGCGATCAGGCCGCCGCCGACCACCGGGGTCTCCTGGTGGGGCTTGAGCACCACGCCGTTGCCGAGGGCGAGTGCCGGGGCGACCGCCTTGAGCGCCAGGAACAGCGGGAAGTTGAACGGGCTGATCACGCCGACGACCCCGACCGGCAGCCGGTAGAGCCGGTTCTCCTTGCCCGGGGCGGGCGAGGGCAGCAGCCGGCCCTCGGCGGCCACGGACAGGTGCAGGCACTCCCGCAGCACGTCCTTGACCAGGGACAGTTCGAAGCCCGCCTTGAGCGCGGTGCCGCCGAGCTCGGCCATGATCGCCGCGACGATCTCGGGCTCGCGCTCCTCCAGCAGGCGCAGCGCGCGCTCGAAGACCAGTCGGCGCCGGTAGGGGTTGGCGGCGGCCCACCCCTTCTGGGCGCGTTCGGCGGCGCGGTAGGCCCGGTCGAGCTCGGCGACGGTGGCGACGGTGATGGTGGCGAGCTTGTCCCCGGTGTAGGGGTCGACGTCGACGATGTCCCAGGAGCCGTTGCCGCTGCACCACTCGCCGTCGATGTACTGCAGCGCCAACTCGGAGAAGTACGACATCTGTTCCCTCTCATGCACCGACCTGATGGAACATCATCGTACTGATGTGTCAAAGCTCCTGGCGTACCGCGTACAACAGATCCCTGGTTCGCGCCGGGTCCAGGCTGTCGGCGATCAGGTCGTCCATCGCGTGCCGGTACTCGGTGACCTCGGCGGGTTTGTCGAGGTAGAGCGCGGTGGTGAACTGCTCCAGGTAGACGACGTCGGAGAGTTCCGGTTCGGCGAAGCCGAGCACCGTGAAGGCGCCGCTCTCCGCCGACAGCCCGGCGTTGCCGAACGGCAGCACCTGCAGCCGCACGTTGGGCAGCTCGCCGAGCTCCAGCAGCCGGTCGAGCTGGCTCCGCATCAGCTCGGACCCGCCCCAGGGGCGGCGCAGCGCCGCCTCGTCCAGCACGGCGACGAGCTGCGGCGCGCGCTCGCCGGTGAGCAGTGCCTGGCGTTTGAGCCGGACGTCGACCCGGCGCTCGATCTCCTCGGCCCCGTGGTCGTGGCAGCCGGCGGTGACGACGGCCCGGGCGTAGTCGGCGGTCTGCAGCAGCCCGTGGACGAACTGGACCTCGTAGCTGCGGATCCGGGCGGCGGCCTCCTCCAGTCCGAGGTAGTTCTGGAACCAGCCGGGCAGCACGTCGCCGTACTCGTGCCACCAGGAGTTGGCGTTGGCGTCGCGGAGCAGGCCGAGGACGGTGGCGCGTTCCTGTTCGGCCTCGACGCCGTAGAGGGTCAGCAGGTCGGCGACGTCGCGTTCCTTGAAGCCGACGCGGCCGAGTTCCATCCGGCTGATCTTGGACTCGGAGGCGCGGATCGAGTAGCCGGCTTCCTCCCGGCTGACGCCTCTGGCTTCGCGGAGCTTGCGCAGCTGGGTGCCGAGCAGCAGACGCCGTACCGTCGCGCCTCCGCCTGCCTGAGTCGTGCCCATCGAAGTCAACCTCCGCACTCGCGCAGCCCCCGGCCGTCGGCGGCAGTCTGCCACCTGGCACCGACGAACAACAGCCCGTCCCGGGAGGCTTTCCGGTCGCTGTGAGAAGCCTGTGGTTCCGCTGTGAGCCAACCCTCGGTGTACGGAGGGGTGTCGCGCCCGTCGTGCGCCCCCACGCGTGGAGGTTTCCCCTGTGCGCCCCACGCGATCCCGGCTGCGCCCTCCCCCGGACTCACCGTGCCAAGGGCGCCTGCACGCTCCCCGACGGCCTCTCCGACGCCCTCCCCGACGGCCTCTCCGGAGACTTCGGCGCCCCCGGAAAACGCGACGGCGCCCGCCCTCCAACTGGTCGGGGAAGAGGGCAGGCGCCAGGAGACCGCGTTGGCCCGGCGACGCTGGCGGGGGCAGCGGGTTGAGCTCCCGGCGATGCGGCGCCGGGGGTTCGGGGGCCGGTCGGACCGTCAGACCACCAGGGGGCGGTCCGTGGGTCGGATCGGGGCGGGAAGCGGGGTCTTGCCGCCCAGGTACGCGTCCACCGCGGCGGCGGCCGAACGGCCTTCCGCGATGGCCCAGACGATCAGCGACTGGCCTCGGCCGGCGTCTCCGCAGACGTACACGCCATCGACATTGGTGGCGAACCGGCCGTCGCGGGCAATATTACCCCGCGCGTCGAGGTCGGCTCCCAGCTGCTCGACCAGCCCGTTCCGCACGTCGGTGCCGGTGAAGCCCATGGCGAGGGTGACCAGCTGCGCCGGGATGGCCCGCTCGCTGCCCGGCACCGGCTCGAACCGGCCGTCCTTGAACTCCACCTCGACGAGGTGCAGTTCCTGGACGTTGCCGACGGTCTCTCCCTCTTCGGGGGCGGAGCCGGTGAAGCGGGTGGTGTTGACGGAGTAGATCCGCTCGCCGCCCTCCTCGTGGGCGGAGGTGACCTTGTAGGTCATCGGCATGGTCGGCCACGGCTGGTGTCCGGGCCGCTCCTCGCTCGGCCGCGGCATGATCTCCAGCTGGGTGACGGAGGCCGCCCCCTGCCGGTGGGCGGTGCCGACGCAGTCCGCGCCGGTGTCGCCGCCGCCGATGACCACGACGTGCTTGCCCTTGGCGCTGATCGGGGACTCGACGAAGTCGCCCTCCTGCACCTTGTTGGCCAGCGGCAGGTACTCCATGGCCTGGTGGATGCCCTTGAGCTCGCGTCCGGGCACCGGCAGGTCGCGGGCGGTGGTGGCGCCGGCGGCGACGACGACGGCGTCGAAGCGCTCGCGCAGCTGCTGCCCGGTGATGTCCTCGCCGACGTGCACGCCGGTGCGGAAGCGGGTGCCCTCCGCGCGCATCTGCTCGATGCGGCGGTTGATGTGGCGCTTCTCCATCTTGAACTCGGGGATGCCGTAGCGCAGCAGTCCGCCGATGCGGTCGGCCCGCTCGTACACCACGACGGTGTGTCCGGCGCGGGTGAGCTGCTGGGCGGCCGCGAGGCCGGCCGGGCCGGAGCCGACGACGGCGACGGTCTTGCCGGACAGCCGCTCCGGCACCTGCGGGGTGACGCCGCCGCGGTCCCAGGCCTTGTCGATGATGGTGACCTCGACGTTCTTGATGGTCACCGCGTCCTGGTTGATGCCGAGCACGCAGGCCGACTCGCAGGGCGCCGGGCAGAGCCGCCCGGTGAACTCCGGGAAGTTGTTGGTGGCGTGCAGGCGCTCGATGGCGCCGGCCCAGTCGTCCCGGAAGGCGAGGTCGTTCCACTCGGGGATGAGGTTCCCGAGCGGGCAGCCGTTGTGGCAGAACGGGATGCCGCAGTCCATGCAGCGGCCGGCCTGCTTGGTGATGATCGGCAGGAGGCTGCGCTCGACGTAGACCTCGTTCCAGTCCCGCAGACGGACGTCCACGGGACGGCGCTCGGCCAGCTGCTTGGGCGTGGTCAGGAAGCCCTTGGGGTCAGCCATTAGCCGCCTCCATCATCTTGCGAGTGGTCTCGGCCTCGGAGAGGCCATCGCGCTCAGCGGCGTCCTTGGCGGCGAGCACTGCCTTGTAGTCGGTCGGCATGATCTTGGAGAAGCGGGAGACGCCGCTGCCCCAGTCGGCCAGGAGTTCGGCGGCGACGGTGGAGCCGGTCTCCTCGTAGTGCTGCTGCACGGTCTCGCGCAGCCAGTCGCGGTCGTCGGCGGTGGGGGCCTCGATGCCCACCATGCCGTCGTTGACGTTCGCGGGGCGCAGGTCCAGGACGTACGCGATGCCGCCGGACATGCCGGCCGCGAGGTTGCGCCCGGTCTCGCCGATGATGACGACCCGGCCGCCGGTCATGTACTCCAGGCCGTGGTCGCCGACGCCCTCGACGACCAGGGTGGCGCCGGAGTTGCGGACGGCGAAGCGCTCGCCGGCCTTGCCGCGCAGGTGGATCCGGCCGCTCGTGGCACCGTAGCCGATGGTGTTGCCGGCGATGACGTGGTTCTGCGCGTCGTTGCCGATGGCCGCAGCCTCGCGGGCCGGGCGGACGACGAGCACGCCGCCGGAGAGGCCCTTGCCGACGTAGTCGTTCGCGTCGCCCTCCAGCCGCAGCGTGACGCCGCGCGGCACGAAGGCGCCGAAGGACTGCCCGGCGGAGCCGGTGAAGGTGACGTCGATGGTCCCCTCCGGCAGGCCCTCGCCGCGGTACCGCTTGGTCACCTCGTGGCCGAGCATGGTGCCGACGGTGCGGTTGACGTTGCGGATCGGCAGCTGGATGCGGACGGCGTCGCCGCGCACCAGGGCGTCCTCGGCGAGCGTGATGAGCTGGTTGTCCAGGGCCTTGTCGAGCGCGTGGTCCTGGGTGGTGGTGCAGTGCCGGGCGGCGCCGTCGGGCAGGTCGGGCACGTGGAAGAGCGGGGCCAGGTCGAGCCCGGCGGCCTTCCAGTGGTCGATCGCGGCCGTGGCGTTGATGTGCTCGGCGTGGCCGACGGCCTCCTCGATCGAGCGGAAGCCCAGCGAGGCCAGGATCTCCCGGACCTCCTCGGCGATGAACTCGAAGAAGTTGACGACGAACTCGGGCTTGCCGGAGAACCGGTCGCGCAGCACCGGGTTCTGGGTGGCGACGCCGACCGGGCAGGTGTCCAGGTGGCAGACGCGCATCATGATGCAGCCGGAGACGACCAGCGGGGCGGTGGCGAAGCCGAACTCCTCGGCGCCGAGCAGCGCGGCGATCACCACGTCACGCCCGGTCTTCAGCTGCCCGTCGGTCTGGACGACGATGCGGTCGCGCAGCCCGTTCAGCAGCAGGGTCTGCTGGGTCTCGGCGAGGCCGAGCTCCCAGGGGCCACCGGCGTGCTTCAGCGAGGTCAGCGGCGAGGCGCCGGTGCCGCCGTCGTGGCCGGAGACCAGGACCACGTCGGCGTGCGCCTTGGAGACACCCGCCGCGACCGTCCCGACGCCGACCTCGGAGACCAGCTTCACGTGGATGCGGGCCGCCGGGTTGGCGTTCTTGAGGTCGTGGATCAGCTGCGCCAGGTCCTCGATCGAGTAGATGTCGTGGTGCGGCGGCGGGGAGATCAGACCGACACCCGGGGTGGAGTGCCGGGTCTTGGCGACCCACGGGTACACCTT